>NZ_JACJSC010000019.1 GCF_014697575.1 Planktothrix sp. FACHB-1365
ATAAAATTAATATTCTTTCTCTAATTTGAGCATTTTCATTTTCATTCATTTCTTTAAGTAATTTTCTTTTTTGCTCTTTAGACAGATGATTTTTGGCTGGCATTGGGGGTTATATTCCTAAAAATACTTAATCTTTTATTATACAATCAAGCTGCGTAGCAGCTTATCCCAAAGATGCCAGGGAAGTTTGCGGAGATCAAGATTAGAAGTTTGGATAATTAACCGCACTTCATCATCTTCTTTTAAATGGGCAATCAATTCTTCTCTAACATGACTAAATTGTGGGGATTTTAACCATTGATTAAAATGTTGGCTTAAATTATCAGCTTTTTGATTAACATCATCCATTGAGAAATTATTGATTTGTCCTAATATCATCCCTAATCTAACTTTTATCCCCAGAAAGCCATAATAAGTGACTTTCCAACTGTTGTAAGATTCAATCAGTTCTGGGTCTGGCGGTAAAGCTCCGGTTTCCTGAATAGTGGCAGGTTTCCCCTCGTCCCTTAATTGTAACGTGACTGAAAAACCTCTATTGTCGAAGTCTCCCTCTGCAAAAGTCAGCACTCCTAACTTCCCCATTGCCTTCTCCTGGTTAGATTAGATGACAAAATTTTCGACAATATTAGCATCTTCTAATCCTATTTAAACACTAAACTATTCCCCTCATCTATTTTAATCTCTATTTGTTACAAAACTTAAGCAAGCTCAAATATGCTATTGACTCAGAGCAGTAGAATTTATATTTTCTTCTATTTTACAACTATTAGACCGAGAATTAATAGCAGGAATTAAGTTTTGTTGACCATTTTGCCAACTCATGATTTTATTTCTAAAATGAATTGTTCCATGAGTATAACCATGCCAAATTTTTTCCAGTTCTCTTAAATCTTCACAAGGAAATTTAGCAATATCCTGTTGATTTAACTCAATGGGATCAGAATATTTCGTATCTTTTCCTAAAGCCAATAACATCATTCTATAGGTTTGACGTTCAGCTTTAGTGAATTGTTTTGCTGCTAATAAATTAGCTAATCGTTCATAGTCTGGTTTCACCCTGATTTTTTCAGATATTGTTGCTGTTCTTGCCATTCCAATCACCAAAGATGTAATCGATGCCATTATACCCAATGCAACAATCACCTTTTCTCGATTACCCATTTTTCCTTCACATTACCTCTTTGTTGGGCTTTTGCCCTAATCCCAAAAATTATAAACCCTTAACCCCTTCCTGACAAATATTAAAGTTTGGATGGGTCAAACCCACCCAATATTAAGTTAAAGTTTTTGTAATTTTTGATAACGACCTAATGCCAACAACGGGAAATAATGTTGATAATAATGATATTTGATGTAAAAATGACCGGGAAAACCAGTTCCCGTAAATTCCGACTCATCCCATCGACCATCGGAAAGTTGTGTTGAAATTAAATAGTTAATTCCCCCTGTAATTGCCTGCATTTCATAGTTTCCTGTTGCTTGTCCCACCGCCATTAAACCAATTAACGCCCACGCAGTTTGAGAGGCGGTACTAACCCCCTTTCCTTTCAATTGCGGGTCATTATAACTGCGGCAAGTTTCCCCCCAACCCCCATCAATATTTTGACAACTCACTAACCAATTTTCCCCTCGTTTCATCATGGGTTTAAGAGAACCATGACCCCAATTTTTATAAACAGGATGAATGACCGCTAAGGCTGATAATACCCCACTGGTTCCATAAATATAATTAACCCCCCACCGTCCGAACCAACTGCCATCAATTTCTTGCTCTTGTTTTAAATAGGAAATTGCCCGTTCAATTGCAGATTTTAAGGATTGAATTTTAAATTGAAATTCTGAGCAATTCGGGTCTAATTCTCCTAACATTTCAATCACTCTCGCTGTAACATCTGCCGTATTGGGATCAATCATGGCTTTTAAATCCCCATAGGGAACCGCATTAATCCAATCTTGATCATTATCAATATCAAAAGCTGCCCACCCTCCAGCTTTACATTGCATTGAGATCATCCAATCAATTCCACGAATTATGCTTGCTGTTTTTAAGGAATTATCAGGAATTTTAGCTTGATTTAAAGCCATCACCACAACAGCAGAATCATCTAAATCAGGATAAAATCGATTCGTAAATTCAAATGCCCATCCTCCCGGTTTTCCTTGTTTATTTTTAACAATCCAATCTCCATAATCTAAAATTTGTTGCCGGATTAACCATTCTGAACTTTTAACAATAGTATTATGATCTGGGTTAATTCCTGACTCAATTAAAGCTCGAATAACCCAAGCCGTATCCCAAACAGGAGATACACAAGCCTGCATTCGATAGGTTTCTTCTGTTTCTATGGCAAAGTTATCAATAGCTTCTAAACCCCGTTGAATAATCGGGTCAGACACCGAATAATTTAAGCATTTTAAGGCTAATAAAGAATTTAACATTGCTGGGATAATTCCGGCCCAATCTCCGGTTACTTCTTGCCGTTCTAAAATCCATTGTTCCGCCGCTTTTAACCCTTGTTCTCGCAAAGGAACAGCATTCAAGAGTTCTGCAAATTTAAAGATGTTATCTAACCCTAAGAATATATCCGTCCAATCGTTATTTTTAGGCAATTCAAAAATAGTATTTTGTCTTCCTTCTACATATAATTCATCTAAATTTAGGCTAGGGTTAAACCTAAAAATTGGTTTTTTATCAAAAACAATTAATAAAGGAACGGTACTACTTCTCGCCCAACTAGACATTTCATAAATTGTAAAAGGGGAACCTTCGGGTAACAACATAATCCAAGGGGGAATTGAGGGAATTCCGCGCCAGTCATAACATCCAATTAAGGCTAGATGTAGCTTCGTAAAAATCCGAGTTTTAGTAATTCCACCCCGTTCTAAAATAAATTTTTTGGCTTTAATTAAGGCGGGATCAATTTCTGATACCCCTAATATTTTTAACGCCATATACGCTTCAACGGTTGTACTAAGTTCCCCTCCATCCCCATAGAATAATTCCCAACCGCCATGATCTCGTTGTTGAGAACGCAAGTAGGTTTCAGCTTTAGATAAAGGGCGGTTTTTATCAGTTCCCCAAATTTTATGTAAGAGGATAATTTCTGATATAATCGTTACATTAGATTCCAATTCTCCCCACCAATAGCCTTCGGAATATTGTTGAGATAATAAAAAGTTTTGACTCGCTGCGATCGCCTTTTTTAATGTTGTTAGAGAAACTGGATTTTGCGCTGCCATTGTTAACCGTTCAACTCCTGCTAATGTTTTTGAGAATATTATTTCTTTAAGAGGTTATAAATATTCTATCATGTCTTTTATTGAATTAATCAGAAATTTATTATATAATAAATTTTAAAGCTAATTTTGTGATTGTTTGTTGACTGCCGATTTAATGTTGTTATCGAGAAGGTGTTTATGCCAGAAATTAGCCGATTTTTTGGAGCTATAATTACTATGTACTATAACGATCATCCTCCTCCTCATTTTCATGTTCGCTATGGTAAGCAGAAGGCATTAATCAGTATTTCAACTGGAGAAGTATTAGAAGGAAACCTTTCCCCTAGACTGCTAAAATTAATTCAAGAATGGACAGCATTATACCAGAACGAACTACTCACGAATTGGGAATTAGCCAGACAAAATCTAATTTTGAATAAAATTGAACCCTTGGAGTAAATCATGCTTAAAGATATTGTTGAAGTTCATCCCTTAACAAATTACCAGCTAAAACTTCGTTTTGAAGATGGAGTAGAAGGGATCATTGATGTATCTCAACTCATTCAGTTTACCGGAGTATTTGAACCTCTAAAAAACCCTGATTACTTTAGTCAAGTTAAACTTTCTAGTGAATGGGGAACTATTTATTGGGATAGCGGTGCTGACTTAGATCCTGATGTATTGTATTCCTATTTATCCCAGCAACCGATACAGTTAAAAACTCCCAGCATTTCTTAATAGTAAAATGGAAAATATAATTTTAGTTTTAACGCTATTATCCTTAATAATATGGATTGTATTATTAATGTTTCGAGGACGGTTTTGGCAAGCCGATCAACGACTTTCAGAAATTCAAGAACCGTTATTAAATTACCCCTCTATTGCTATAATTGTGCCAGCTAGAAATGAAGCGGAGTTAATTGAAATTAGTTTGAGATCGCTTCTCAATCAAAACTATCCGGGTTCATTTTCTATTATTTTAGTCGATGATCAAAGCCATGATGGAACAGCCCATATTGCCGAAAAAACTGCTCAAAAATTAAATCAAACAGACCAATTAAAGATTATCACATCTCAACCTTTACCTGCGGGATGGACAGGGAAACTTTGGGCGATGGAACAGGGCGTTAAATCTACTCAACAATTAATAAAACCTCCCGATTATATTTTATTTACCGACGCTGATATTGAACATTCTCCTAATAATTTAAAGCAATTAGTAGAAAAAGCCGAAACAGAACAATTACAATTAGTATCGTTAATGGTATTATTAAGATGTCAAAGTTTCTGGGAAAAGTTATTAATTCCCGCCTTTGTATTTTTCTTTCAAAAATTATATCCGTTTCGGTGGGTTAATCATCCTCAAAGTCAACTCGCAGCCGCAGCAGGAGGATGTATTTTAATTCGCCAGGAAGCCTTAACTCGTATTGGTGGCTTACAAATCTTAAAACAAGCGTTAATTGATGATTGTTCTTTAGCACAAGCTGTGAAATTAATCCCCCCAACCTATCTTGACGAGGAAGACTTTTCTTCTATTACTCAGGGATTTTCTATGAAGCGTTTTATCTTTCCTTTTACCTCTAAATCCTATTATCCAATTTGGTTAGGACTAACAGAAACAACTCATAGTTTAAGACCCTATTCGAGTTTATCAAGTATTTGGGATATGGTTGCTAGAACAGCCTTTAGCCAACTAAATTTTTCGATAATTTTATTGGGATTAACCTTAATGGGAATGATTCTAATTTATTTAATGTTTCCTGTGGGTTTGATTTGGGGAATTCTGCATGAAAACGGTTTAATTATCCTAGTAGCAACGTTAACCGGGTTATTGATGGAAATTGCTTATTATCCCACCTTAAAACTCTATCGACTTTCTCCCGTTTGGGGGTTAACTTTACCGTTAATTGGATTTTTATATGCGTTGATGACTTTAGATTCAGCCTTAAGATATTGGCAAGGAAAAGGGGGAAGTTGGAAAGGCAGAACTTATGTATAAAATTTGAGAAAGGGGTCTTCCGTACTGATAATATTTTGACATACAAAGTACGGAAAAATCAGGGTTTAGGCTTTTGTTTCAAGAGAATCTTTACTTCCCTCTTTAGATTGCATTTCTTCAATATCTAATAAATTCACAATTACCCCTGCAATGGGAACTGAGAGAAATACCCCTAGAATTCCAGCAATTTTTGCCCCAACCAGTAAAGCAAAAAATAAAACCACAGGGTTAATATTAACTGCACTTTGCATAATGCGAGGGGCAATAAAATTGTCCTGAATTTGTTGTAAAATTACACTAACAAACAATACTTGTACCGTCAAAAACCAGCCACTTTGAATTAAAACAATTAAACTGATGATTAAAATCCCTAGAGTGGCTCCTATCCCTGGAATAAAATCAAAAAAGGCAACAATAATCGCCAGGGATAATGAGAAAGGAATTCTCAAGGTACTATAAACTAAAAAACTAGATATTCCCAAGAAAAAGGAGAGTAATAGTTGACCTCTAAAAAAACCTAAAAAGCTTTTTTGCAGGGCTACAGAAAACTGACTGCGATGGGGATAAGGAATGAGTTTTAACAATAAAAACCAAAGTCTTTCACCATCAACCAGCATAAAAAATGCAATCACAAAAATAATAATAAATGAAAGCAACGCATTAGGTAATGAAGAAAAAGTTCCTACCAAAATGCTTACCATCGAACCCAGAGATTTATTAAATTCGGCTTCTATGGGAGCGAGATTAATATTAATTCTCCGATTTGTCAAAAACTCTTGTAAGCGGTCAAACGGATTATCGGCTGAGGTTAAATTTTCAACAACGAGGCTGAGAAGCTGTTGAAATTGATTAAAAAACATCGTTCCCAAGGCTAATCCTGTAGCCACAATCAGAAATAGACTCAGGAAAATAACAATTCCCAAAGCTAATCCTCGACCCAAATAGCGCTCTAAATAGCGCACGGGATAGTTGAGAAGAAAAGCTAAAATTGCAGCTAATATAAATGTAAAAAAGATATTTTCAAAATAGTTAAAAATTAGAATTAATGCCCAGCCAGAGGCAAAAAACAATAAAAAGCGCACTAAACTATTGGTACTAACGCGATTCCACAAGGCGTTATCCTGGGAATCTGGGGGTAAATTATCCATTGGGATGACTCAATTTTTGCCAACGTTGCCATTTTAGCGGATTTTGTTTGTTTGGGATACCATTTTCTTGATTTGTTAAAATCTTATTTAATGATGTAGCTTGAAAAGTAGTCTATAAATTTTTGATAAGGTGTAACTATGATTCGACTTAAACAATGGCAATGGATTGTATTGATCACGCCGATCACAATCATGGTAATTTTTTTGTTGGTAGCTGCGGGAGTTACTATTCATGATTGGGGAATTAATTGGATTTGGGCGGTATTTACCCTAATATTTTTGGGTTGGCGTTGGTTATTAGTGAAATGGACTCAACCCCTGGTTAAACAAATGGAAACCGTCGTTGCTGAAGTCAATCACGAACTAGAATCCTCCTTTGATCAACCCATATCTCAATCGACTGCAAATCAGGCAATTAATCAAGTAGAAATAGCCCTACAAGACATTTTAAAAGCCTCCCAAAATGATCCGCCAATTTGGGAAGATAGTTTAATCTTTTGGAAACGCTGTCAAGATGTGGTGACGACCGTTGCTAATATTTATCATCCTGAAGTTAAATATCCTCTCCTCAGCATTTATATTCCTCAAGCTTATCAATTAATGCGAGGAACAGTTGATGATTTAGATCAATGGATGGCAAAATTATCTCCAGTTTTAAATCAAGTTACCGTTGGACAAGGTTATGAAGCTTATCAAGTTTATCAGAAATTAGAACCCTCGGCGCGTAAACTTTGGCGGGTGTGGAATTGGGCGCAATGGCTATTAAATCCAACGGTTGCTTTAGCGCGAGTTACAACTCAAAAATCCACTAATCAAGCCACACAACAATTATTAGTTAATTTAGGTCAATCCTTACGAGAATCAGCCTTAAGAAATTTGTGTCGTCAAGCAATTATTCTCTATAGTGGAAATACCTTACCGCTAACAGAATTTGCGGTTACAACTCCTTCTCTTCCTCAAGCTAAAACCCAAACTCTCCGAGAGATTTTAACCCAAACTGAATCCGTTGAAACGTTAAAACAAAAACCTGTTAATTTGCTGTTAGTGGGACGCACAGGGGCAGGAAAAAGTAGTTTAATTAATAGCCTATTTCAAGTGGATAAAGCTCTTGTGGATATGTTACCAAGTACGGATAAAATTCAAAATTATCAGTGGCAAATAGAAACAGGAGAAAGCCTTAATTTATGGGATACTCCGGGTTATGAACAAGTGAATCGTCCTGAGTTGCGAGAACAAGTTTTAGATTATGCAACCAACGCAGATTTGTTATTATTAGTAACTCCTGCCCTTGATCCCGCTTTACAAATGGATGGGGATTTTTTGAAGGAGATTAAACAGCAGGGGTTAGAGTTACCCATTATTATCATTGTTACTCAAGTTGATCGCTTACGTCCGATGCGAGAATGGCAACCGCCCTATGATTGGAAATCGGGAAATCGACCCAAGGAAAAAGCAATTCGAGAAGCCACACAATATCGGATTGAACAATTAGGAGAATATTGCGATCGCGTTTTACCGATTGTTACTCAAGATAGTCAAACTCAACGCCAAGCTTGGGGAATTGATGTCTTATCTATTGCTCTTTTAGAAACGATTAATCCCGCTAAACAACTGCGTTTAGCCCGGTTTTTACAAAATCAAGAAGCCCGGATTTTAGCAACGGCTAAAATCATTGATCATTATACCTTTCAAATGGCAACAACCCAAGGATTAGCAGCGTTATTAAAAAGTCCGATTTTGAGATTTATTTCGACATTAACGACGGGTTCTCCCACCCTGGCTTTATTACTGGCTGAACAAATTCCCGTTGAACAATTACCCGTTGTGATTGGTAAATTGCAGATGGCTTATGACTTGTTTATGTTATTAAATTCAGGAGAATCTGATCCGGTTAATTTTGATTTATTGGTGCTCTGGCCGTTACTCTTAGAAAATCCTAATCCCCCGGAAAAAAATGCTTGGGCGTTTGGTCATGCGTTAGTGGAATATTGGATACAAAAGCTTTCAATTGAACAAATGCAGCAGCGATTTCAATTTTATTTAAAGTCTAAAAGTTCGTAGTTGGGACAGCTTATCGGTATTTCAAATAATTATACCCCTTCTGTTTTAAAAAGAGGGGGTATGGAGGTTTGATTTTAGTTCAACAAACTGTTAAGGAATGAAAAATAAATAACTTGCACAATTAAACCCCAGAAACCCTGATCTACCGTAAATTACTGCTCAATTAGTCACCTTATTGGCTTTTCATTCCTAATATTTCCTAAAAACTTATGAGCCACCCGCATTAGGACTAAAATATTTATTGAACTTATCGTCTTCGCCTTTATATTGATCTGCGTCTGGGGGTGAGGGTTTCTTGCGAGTAATATTAGGCCAGATTTGAGCATACTCCCGGTTCAATTCTATCCAACGTCCTCCCTCTTCCGTTACATCAGGAAAAATTGCTTCAGCCGGACATTCAGGTTCGCACACCCCACAATCAATACACTCATCAGGATTGATGACGAGCATATTTTCACCTTCATAAAAACAGTCTACTGGACAAACTTCAACGCAATCTGTGTACTTACATTTAACACAAGCTTCTGTAATAACGTAAGGCATCGCTGTTCTCCTTTGAGAGCATTAATTTTTCCATTCTAAAGCTACCCCCGAATGAAGTGCAAAATTTAATCAAAACTTAACCTTATTTCATTAAATAACTTAAAAAAGCTGTAGGTTCGTAGCCTAAAACTTAGCCTTGACTACGAACAACAAGTTTTAAACTAAAGGATTAGATTCCCCTAGAAAACGACGACGTTGAACTAAGTATAAAATCGCCAACAGTGAACCGACCATTAAAGCAATTCCGATCCCAGGATTTAAACCATAAATGATAAAAGAAGGACAAGCGACGGTGAATAAACTCAGTAAAGCGATCGCCCGCATTTGTTTGCCAATATGAGGATATCCAGTGCCAATCATAATTTGTAATCCTAATAAACACAAGGCAATTTCACTGATTAAAGTTGCGAACGCCGCCCCTGGCCCTCCGAAACGGGGAATTAAAAACCAATTGATAATTACATTACCTGAAGCTGTCCAAAATAAAATATTAGGTAAGGTTTTTTCTTGTCCTGTGGCTTGTAAAAACCGTTGAACTAAATTACCAAACATACTAATTCCTAAACTTGGTAATAAAACCGCTAAGGAATAAACTGAGCGCAGAAATTCTTGACCATAAATTAAGGGGAGTAAAATTTGTTGTAAGAACCCAGCTACAATAACCGCAGGTAAAACCCCAGTTAATAAAAGGCGTGTTGCCTTATATAATTGTTCAGGTAAACGACTGGGATCATTGGCGTGATATTTGGCAAATCGAGTAAAAACAACTTGGAAAATTACACGGGGTAAAGCAAAAAACATCTCCATTACTTTGTAAGCAGCACTATAATATCCAGCCTCTACTGTTGTCCCGATGGCTTGCAACATGACTAAATCCACTTGATAATATAAAATCCATAACACTCCCGATAAAGCAAAAGGGTAAGCCATAATTAATGAATCCCAACAATCTCTGATTGTAAAAGGCGACCAAACCGGAAGTTTACGACTGAGGTAGTACATTAAAATTAAAATATCTAACAGTCGGACAACAACAATACTAATGACCACCAAAATCAAACTTTTTGTGGCATATAATACCCCCAGGGAAATTAGCACTGTAGCGGCACGTTCTAAGGCAACAGACACCGTTTCTGTTCTAAACCACCCCATGCCTTTTAACGTTCCCCGTAGCGTCATTTTCATGGCGCGACAAATTTCTGAAAATACTACAATGTAACAAATAATTAGGGTGTTTCCCTCGTGGTATCCCATAACAAATGCAATGGGAAATAATAGGATAAATACGGGGATAGAAGTTAACAGTTCTAAGATAATAAATTGGGATGTTAATCTTGATCCAACTTCTGGGTTAGCAGAAACTTCTCGGTTTAAAAGAACAGGTAAACCAAACTGAATTAATAGAGCTAAAATTGCTCCTAATGCAGAAGCTGATGTAAAAATCCCATATTGTTGTGGCCCTAAAACCCGTGCCAAAAGAATGTAAAAAATAAAGGTTAAACCTAAAGTTGCTTCTCCCAAAAAGACATAAAAGTAAGACAGATCTAAGCGAGTTAGCAAGTTTTTCATAGAAATTTACTCAAAAGGAAGTGACGAAATAGGATGATTTACCGATTGGCGAAGAATGATTGAAAAATTTAAAACCAGTATAATTTAAAAAACGTCATTCTCTAAAATTAGGTGGGCTGTGGGCAAAAAATAATGAGACAATGGTACATGGGTAAGGTGTTCAGGAAAACATTATGCAATCTGTTGATTTAACCACATTAATCGCAAGCTGTTGTGAACTGCGTCAAGACTGGATTCCGGCGCGGTTAGAACAGGTGTATCAACGCGATCGCTTTACGATTTCTTTGGGGTTACGCACCCTCAAGCGTCGAGGTTGGTTAGATATTTCTTGGCATCCCCAAGCGGCTAGAATTTGTATGGGTGATCCGCCTCCCCGTGTTCCTGATACCTTTACCTTTAGTGATCAACTACGCCATCAATTAGGGGGATTAGCATTAGTTGAAATTCAGCAAATTGACCCTTGGGAACGAATTTTAGATCTACAATTTTCTCAGCGTCCAGGGGATAGTCCCCTCTGGCATTTATATGTAGAAATTATGGGAAAATATAGTAACGTTATTTTAACAGGAGCCGACAATAGTATTGTTACAGCAGCCCATCAGGTGAATATACAACAATCGAGTGTGCGACCAATTTTAACAGGTCAACCCTATGAATTGCCTCCTAAATTAACCGAGCCCATTCCCAGTTTAAATGAAGCTCAATCTCGTTGGCAAGAGCGGGTAAGTTTAATTCCCAGCGCTTTAAAACAACAACTCTTAAAAAACTATCGGGGTTTAAGTTCTGGGTTAGTGTTATCGATGATTCAAGCTGCTAATTTAGATCCCACTCAACCCACTAATAGTTTAACTTCAGAAGATTGGAATCAGTTATTTAAAAGTTGGCAAACTTGGTTAAAAACCTTAGAAAATTATCATTTTTGTCCTTATTATACTTCAAAAGGTTATGATATTATTCCTTGGAATTTAGAAACGGTTTCTGATGTTAAATCTATTCAAATTTTACTCAATACTTATTATACTAATCAATTAAATCATCAAGAATTTCAGCAACTCCGGCATCAAGTTAGTCAAAAAATTAATAACGTTTTAACGAAATTACGAGTTAAAGCGGATCAATTTATTCAACGGTTACAACAATCCGATGAAGCGGATGAATATCGGGCAAAAGCTGACCTATTAATGGCATTTCTGCACGAATGGAAACCGGGAATGAAGGAGATTTTGTTACCCGATTTTGAGACAGGAGAACCTGTTAAAATTGCCCTAAATCCAGAGAATAATGCCGTCTGGAACGCTCAAAATTTATATAAACGACATCAAAAGTTAAAACGAGCTAGAATAGCCGTTGAACCCCTGTTAAATGAAGTCAAAACCGAGATTAACTATTTAGAACAAGTTGAATCAGCGATTAGTTTAGTTGAAACCAACAAAACCGCCGAAGATTTACAAACCTTAGCCGAAATTCGAGAAGAATTAATTCAACAAGGTTATATTAATATTCCTGATTATCGCAGTTCAAATTCTCCCTCATCCATAGAATTCTATCGCTATCAAACTCCCAATAATTTTGAAGTTTTAATCGGCAGAAATAATCGTCAAAATGATCAATTAACCTTTAAAGTTGCAACGGATTATGATTTATGGTTTCATACTCAAGAAATCCCCGGTAGTCATGTCTTATTACGGTTAAGTGCGGGACAGGCTGCTGATGATATTGATTTACAATTTACAGCTAATTTAACGGCTTATTATAGTCGCGCCAGACAAAGTGAACAAGTTCCGGTTATTTATACCAAACCCAAGCACGTTTATAAACCCAAAGGGTCTAAACCAGGGATGGTGATTTATAAACAAGAAACAGTGATTTGGGGGAATCCTCATCAAGCTAAAATTCTGTTGTGATATTAATATTTTTGTGATTGTTTTTAATTGGAAATCAACCAATTTTCTACTTGCAAATTAGGAATATTTTCAAAATGTCGAATATTATCTGTTATCAAAATAAACTGACGAGAACGAGCGACTGCTGCAATTATAGCATCCAGTTCTCCGGTCGGTTTTCCAATTTTTCTTAATTCAGCCTGTATCTTCCCAAATTCTAAGGAAGCTTGTAAATCAAATTCAAGAATTGGGATTAAACTAATAAATTCATTTAAGGTTTTTAAATTATCCTCAACTCGACGAGAACAATACACCCCTTTATACAATTCAGCAACAACAATTGTAGACAAGTAAGATGTCTCTGTTTTGACACTAAACTCAGAAACAGCCAGAGGATTATTTTTTAATAAAGCAATACAAATATTAGTGTCTAGTAAATACATAATTTTAATCGAAATCAATCATTTTTCTACCTTGATAATTATGGCGTTCTTTATCTATTTCTGAAAAAATCTCATCGAGTTGGGGTTGATTTTGCCACGCTCCAAAAATAGATCTTAAACGGTTAAGGCGTTCTGATAAACTTAAAATGGGTACTGTTTTAACTTCAACAGTAATTTCTACGCCGTCGGGTAGGTCAATATCCTGTAATAATTCAATGGTTTTACCTCGTTTTATCCCTTTAACTTGCATAGTTTCCTCACAGACTTTTGTGGTTCAAAATTAACTGTTCCCTGTTCCCTCTTCCCTACTCTAACTATTTTAATTCAGATAAGCCGATTGACAACTAATCATAATTTCTTGAGTTCGGGGATAGGATTGTAAATATTGAAAAAATAGTTGAGAATCAAAACTTCTGGGATCTCGCCTTTCCCCTGAACGATCTACCGCCGCATGAGTCGTAATTCGATAATCAGGAACTCCTGTTTTTGCCACTAACCACGCTAAAGATTGATATTGTGCTGTTGTATAACCACTATGAGAATCAGCATTATTGCGACCATCCGCAGGGGTTTCTAAAGAAACATGATAAGCAAAATTATTCACAGAAGGAGGACGTTGAGGATGGGTTTTTACTGTTTCCGTTCCTGTTGAAGTAGCAAATACAGAATCTCCCGCACCAAAGGCTCTTAAATCCGGGGGAACAATATAAACAATCTCCCCCGTTAACATAATTAAAGTATGATAACTGGCTTGATTATCCTCAGAATTTTGGGCAGTTTGGAAAAAATTTACCGCACTATAAACATCCGATACGGTTTCATGTAACACCACAATTGGGGCATTATTTACAGGTTGCCCATTAATATCATAAAGAAATCGTTGTCCGTAATTCGTCGGATTGGCTAAGGCTTGATATTCATTAGGAGCATAACCCACCCCGCCTTGAAGATTGGCCGTTTGTACATCCGTTGGCCGCCGAAACCGATATAACGTGACGGGATTCACCGATGGCCCAACTTTCCCACTCGCCGTCGGGTTCGGATTAGGTTGTAACGCACAGGTTCCAGGGACAGGAACATTATTCACATTCGCCACCGTTTTCGGTTGTGCTTGAGTCGCCTCTGGCTGTGGTTCCTCAGCCGCCACCAGTTTGATGTCTGGAGACGGGGAGGGAGAGGGAGAGACGGTTTCAGCAATCACCCGCTCAAATTTTGGCGGAGAAGGCATTTGGCTCCATAATGACATCCCTTGGGCCACAATCCAATCTTGATTTTTGAGTCCAACAGTTACTCCCACCCCTAGTAAATAGAGGGTTAACAGCAGAATAGGCGTCCATTTTCTCATGGGTGAGTTAGTCAATATTGAGTGCAATGTTTTCCAGTTTAGTATGACAAAAATCAAGCCAAAAAAAAACCACTGGTAATCAGCCAGTGGGTGAGGAACGAAACGTGATTTTGGTGTGAGGAGGAGTTAACTTGCTTATGATTTACAGATTATCGTCAGGATATGAAGTTATTGTGTCAATCTGATGACAAAGCTATGAATTTTTTTTAGCATTAAGCCAAACAACCCATAGAAAAGCTTTCTAATACTTGACGAATGATATCAGATGTGACTTGATCTGTCACGATCGCTTCTCCGATGCGAGTCGGTAATACAAATCGGACTTTTCCAGCCTTAACTTTTTTATCGGTTTGTAGACTATCCAAAATATCATCCAGATTTAATCCGGGGGGGAGTTGGGTCGGTAATCCCGCCTTTTCAATTAACGCGAATTGTCGTCGATCACTGTCTTCACCCCATAACCCTAATTTAACTGCAATTTGACTCGCGGCTACCATCCCAATTCCCACAGCTTCCCCATGAATCACAACAGTATATCCGGTTAAACTTTCTACCGCATGACCAATAGTATGACCATAATTTAAAATTGCTCTTAACCCCGATTCTTTTTCATCTTGACTAACAACATCGGCTTTACTTTGACAAGAACGAGTTAAAATTTCTTGTAATAATCCTGAGTCTAAAGATTGGATGTTATCTAAACCTTGGGATTGTTCGAGTTTAACAAATAATTCTTCATCCCAAATTACACCATATTTAATCACTTCTGCCATTCCGGCTCTAAATTCTCGTTCAGGAAGGGTTTGCAAAACATCAGGATCAATTAATACTAATTTGGGTTGATGAAACGCCCCAATTAAGTTTTTTCCTTGGGGATGATTAACGCCTGTTTTTCCTCCAATAGACGCATCTACCATTGCTAATAAAGACGTGGGAACCTGAACAACATTAATTCCCCGTAACCACGTCGCCGCAGCAAACCCGGTCATATCTCCAATAATTCCACCTCCTAACGCTACCATTGTAGAGGAACGTTCTAATCGGTGTTTTAAAGCGGCATCATAAATCATTTGTAGGGTTTCGGGGGTTTTGTATTCTTCACCTGCTGGAAGGGTACAAATCGCCACATCAAACCCCGCTTGTTCTAAGGAAATACGGGTACGTTCTCCATAATAATTAAAGATTTCTGGGTTAGAAACTAATAGTATTTTTTTCCCTAATTTTAATGGGGTAATCAATTCCCCCAATCGATCTAAGTGTCCTGCACCGATGGCAATATTATAGGATAATGAACCTAAATTAACCTGAATCATCGACTCCATATTCTTCCCCTCATTAACTCACCGTTAAAAATTGTATTCTATTTTTTACCCATTACAGATGATCACGGACGGATCACTCATGATTCAATAGAGAGTAATGTTTATGGAGTTGTCTAATGCTTACAGTGGATGGCGCGATCGCTTACGTTATCATCTATGCGGGATCTTTAGTCGCAGCAGCCGGAATTATGTTTACCCTGCGTGCAGTTAAACTGATCTAATCTGACTGTAGAGACGCGCCACGGCGCGTCTAAACCCGTTGTTGTGTTTGACCAGTGTTAGAAGAGAGTCCTGAAGGACTCACTACGGGTTAATTTTTTCTGCGTTTGAGGATGTTAGAAGAAGAAGAGAGTCCTGAAGGACTCACTACGAGTTAATTTTTTTCTGAGATTAATATCTGATATGATTAATAGAATAGATGCGATCGCATTTTTCTATGATTTATTGTTTAAATTCTAATTGTCCTAAACCCTATAATTCTGATCAAAGTCAATTTTGTTTAAGTTGTGGAACTCCACTGCGATTAAAAGACCGATATCGAGCGATTGATATTATCGGACAAGGGGGATTTGGTAAAACGTTTTTAGCCATTGATGAGGATAAACCCTCTAAACCGCGTTGTGTGATCAAGCAATTTTTTCCCCAGTCTCAAGATGCTGAAGCGATACAAAAAGCATCGGAATTATTTGAACAAGAAGCAATTCGTTTAGATGAATTAGGGAAACATCCTCATATTCCTGAACTTTTGGCTTATATTCCCATTGAACAACAACAATATTTAATCCAAGAATTTATAGACGGGGAAAATTTAGCTAAAATTCTCACTCAGGAAGGAGCTTTTAAGGAAAATCAGATTCAATCTTTGTTAATCTGTTTACTTCCGATATTAGAGTTTATTCATACTAAAAATGTTATTCACCGAGATATTAAACCTGCTAATATTATTCGTTGTCTGAATGGTCAATTTGTTTTAGTTGATTTTGGTTCGGCTAAATTTACCCAAAAAACGGCTTTTACGGTGACAGGAACGATTATCGGTACTTCTGATTATATCGCGCCGGAACAAGCCAAGGGAAAGGGTATTTTTGCGAGTGATCTTTATAGTTTAGGGGTGACTTGTCTGCATTTATTAACGCAAGTGGAACCGATTAATTTATTTGATGATCAGGAGGGAATTTGGGTCTGGAGAGAGTATTTAAAATATCCGGTGAGTGAGGAATTTGGGTTGATTTTGGATAAAATGATTGAAAGTGCGATTAAACGACGTTATCAGTCTGCTAGGGATATTTTAACCGATTTGAATTCTAAGTTATCGAGTTCAGCTGTTAAGGGATTAGGAAACGATAATTTAGGAAAATTAGCAAGCCAGACGTTTACACTGCCTTTAACAAATCAATCGCAAACTTGGCAATGTGTTAAAACGTTAATTGGTCATACTTGGGTAGTTTATTCTGTTGCAATTACTCCTGATGGTAAAAAAATTGTTAGTGGTAGTGAAGATTTTACAATTAAAATTTGGGATTTACAAACAGGAGAATTGAAAAAAACACTAAAAAGGAATGCAGGAGAAATCAGAGTAATTAAAATTAGCCCAAATGGAAAGATGATCATAAGTGGCTGTTCTGATGGAACAGTTAAACTCTGGGACTTAGAAAAAGGAAAAGAAATTTGTATTTTAGAAGAATATCCGTCACGAGTTCAAGCTGTAGCAATTAGTCCAAATGGAAACTTAGTGGCAAGTGGAGGTATGGAATATGGATCAACAGTTGACTATCTATTTGTTCAAGTCAGGAATATAGAAGATAAAACAGCTATTAAAACAACAATGTTTTCAACAGGGCCTTCAATGAGACGCCAAAAAATAAGTTCAATAGTATTTGATCCTACTGGTTCAGCTTTTGTTAGTGACTATTTCTTCTCTTGGTTACAATTATGGAATACTGATACTTGTCAGGCTATTCACAGAGAATTTAGGGGACATACAGAACGAGTTTTATCTATTTGTTTTAGTTTTGATAGCCAAGTATTAGTGAGTGGAAGTGCAGATAATACAATAAAAATCTGGAATCCCTCAACAGGAAGATTAATCCAAACCTTAGAAGGACATTCAGGCGGTGTTTATGCTCTTGCGATTACTTCAGATAATAAAATATTAGTGAGTGGAAGTGAAGACCAAACAATTAAATTGTGGGAAATAGAAACAGGGGAAGAAATTTGTACATTAACCGGACATAAGGGGATTGTTTATTCCGTTGCAATTAGTCCCGATAATCAAACTATTGTTAGCGGGAGTCAAGATGGAACGATTAAAATCTGGCGTTCGGTGTTGGGATGAGGTGTATATTAAGAGAGTCCTGAAGGACTCACTACGAGTTTTATTAATAATTAAAATAGCTCAGGTATATCTTGGTTTCTCATCCATGCGATATATTAAGGTCAAGGCATAACCGAAGCAAATCGCTCATGAAAACTTATTAAGAAGTTAGGGAAACAGCTAAAGATAAAATATCATCTTCGGTTTCAAGTTCCTCTAGTTCATCAAGTTTCATGTGTTCCATAATCAAATGATGGGCTGCTTCGTACTTCGTATCCAGCAATGTCCGAATACAGTCTTGAGTATCATCCAATTCTTGACTTGATGGTCTTAAAGAAATGACATTCAAGCCTAATTTAGCTAAAGACAATAAAATTTCTAAAGCTCTTTTATTCCCCGTTGAAGCTTCATAAAATATCAGACGATTAAAATCATCAAAGCTAAGGGTTAAAACAGAAACAAGCTTTTCTTGATGACCCAAATTTAAGGGAATTTCTATTTTTTCAATTTCTGGTGTAAATCCAATTTCATTTAATCTTCTTCGAGTCTGACTATCTTCTCTCAAAATTTCTTGATCTAACTGATTATTTTTGTACCCTAAAGCTTGATTAAGTGTTTTCATCCCAATGCGATAATTGCCGTTGGGCATTTGATAAAACTCAATTCCCAAGGATTTTAAAGACGAAATTGTTTGTAGCTGTGCTTGAACAACATCCATCATTGTCACCTTGATTCTGCTTTTATTTTAAACCCAAATTACTAAAAATCATCCAAAATCGACGGCTTGGGATGATCATCGTGACTGATCAGGTTTTTCAGCCTTCATTGTAGCAAAAATTTGGATCAAGTGTTTGGATAAAGGGAAAAAGAGAGTCCTGAAGGACTCACTACTTTTAATTAATTTCTTCACCATCCAAGAAAATTCGAGTTTGATCTGATAAACCCGAATTATTGCCTAATTTAATCTTTGTAATTTGAGCTTCAGCAATGCCACTGCGGAATAAATTGGCTCCCCGTAAATCGGTATATAATAAAATTGCATCTTTCAAATTTGTATGACGGACAATGGCATTTTTTAAACAGGCATAACTAAAATCAACTTGCTTTAAATTAGCACGGGTTAAATCGACTTCTGTTAAGTCTGCATGACGGAGAATGCTTTGAGATAAATTCGTATCTCGCAGTTGGGAATGAATCAAAATAGCTTGACTTAAATCGGTTTGAGTGAGAGTTGCAGCCGTGAGATTAGCATCGACTAAATTGGCTGATTTTAGGTTGGCTTGGGTGAAGACAGCCCGCTCTAAAATGGCTCCTCGTAAATTAACATTTTCTAAATTAGCAGCAGTTAAATTAGCCCCGCGTAAGTCAGCGCCTTGGAGATTTGCGCCTTGAAGATTGGCTCGACTTAAATTCACATTAGTTAGATTCGTATAACTTAAATTTGCTCTGGTTAAATTGGCTGCATTTAAGTTAGCCAGTTGTAGATTAGACTCAGATAAATTGGCTTCGGTTAAATCGGCATTTCCTAAATCAGCTTCTTGTAAATTAGCATGGGTAATGATGGCTCCCGTTAAATCAGCGCGATTAAAATTGGCTTGTTTTAAATTCGTACAGGTTAAGTTAGCGTGTTTTAATTCGGCTCGACGAAAATCTGTTCGGGTTAAAGTGGCATCCATCAGGTTCGTATAATTTAGGTTAGAAATAAAAAATTTGGTGTCTGTAAAGATTCCGTGACTTAAATCGGCACGGCTTAGTTTAGCAAGGCTTAAATCTACTTGAATCAGTTCAATAGATTTTAAATCTACATCGCGTAAATCTGCCCCGCGTAAATCTTTTCCTTTTAACTGCAATTCTTTAACATTAGTATTGCGTAAATCGGGGCCTTTATATTGACAAAATAGGCGATAGGTGTTTAATTCTGTTTCGGATTGAGTTCCGGGTAGCCCCGCTTTTGTTTTTACTAAAAAATATTGGACGTTTTCAGTAAATAAAGTAAACACTAAATTAAAAATTTCTAAGAACTGAATGACTCCTTGACATCTGGCTTCTGCATGGTCTTGATAGAATTGAATTAAATGAGCAATACAAATATCTAAATAGCTGCGGGAAGAATTGCCAATCAGCACTAATTTTAATAATAAAATCACTAAGGTCAGTTGACCCCCTTGGCGAATCATTAAATTAAATAAAAAGGAGGGTGGTTTTCCTTTTTCAATTAATAAATATTCAATGAGACGATTACAAGTTCTGCTAATTAAGGGTTTACTAACAATAGTATTATCATGAATAGAGTATAAAGATTCCAGTTTTTCTTCTATTTTCTCCCGGATAATATTAGCAGGATATTGTTGATTGATGTGAAACATCAAATATTGAGGTAAACACTGTTTAAATTTTTCATAACTAAAATTTTGAGTATTATTTAAAAATAAATTAGCTTGAGTTCCATAATTAAACACGCGCTGGGTAGAAATCGTTTGTTTAATTAAACTCACGACTTCATCTCCTAATTGAGTCGGGTTTTTAGGCTGACGATTTCGACCCGTTGGAGATTCCAACCGAGCAATATACATCGCTAAATCAAATTTATATTGATCTTTAAGCTGTTTAATTAACGTTCGCGCGACTTCTTTTTGTTCCCTAGAATTGTGGGGGTTAAGGTATTGGGAAACTAATAAATAAGATTGATAACGACTACTCCAGTCACTCCGCTCTAAGTTGGCGCATCGTAGCAACTCTTGATAATCTTCGCTGGCTAAAAAAGTTTTCAGCCATAACAGGAGGCGGCTTTCTTGAATTGATAAGCAGGTTTGATTACAATCTGGGGATTCTGAGAGTTTATTAATCAGTTTTCTAATAAAGCTGTGTTGACGCTTCAGCAACCAATTATTAATCAGGATATAACAACAGCGCTTGACAATTCCTTGAAAATGGGGTTCTCCTTCCTCATAACTTAAAATCTCCTCTAAGGCGACTTTAATCTCTGGCTTTTGGGGACACAGGAGATAAAAAAATAATTGTTCAAAGGAATCTAAAACGGCTCCGGGGCTATCCGTTTGTACCCGATTTAAAAAGAATTCGTAAATTAGGTCTGCACTCATTTTTAAACGAGTATAAAGAGGATACTCTGTAGAAGATAACGACAAAGATTGATTAGAATTACTAATCAATTTATCTTGAACGAGGTTAGCCATCAATTGTACTGGGTGCTTATACTGTTCAGTCTAGCATAGCAGCGAAAGATAGAAAAATAGAAAGACAGACAGTATCTGATGATAGCTTTACATTCTTTTCATAATTTAAGAAAAAAAAGTCACCTTTATTTAAAGATTTTGTAATTCTGGTTAGAGTTTTTCATCAAAAAATGAAATTTTGGCTCGGCGGATCAATTCATTGCGATCTAAAATAGTAATGGATGAGCCGTTAATGGCAATTAAACCCTCTTGAGTTAATCGAGCAAACACTCTGGATAATGTTTCTGGGATTGTTCCCAGTAAAGCAGCCAATTGAGTTTTCGTCAAGTCTAATTCTAAGGTGTCGAAATTTCCTGTCCTTTGGCTCAGATATAATAAATAAGTTGCTAATCGTTCAGGAACATCCTTTAAAGACAAATTTTCGATAATTTGAGCGAAACGACGTAAATGACGGGAACAAACGGCTAATAAACTCACTGCTAAAGAAGGATGATGATGGAGGAGGTTTAAAAAAGCAGTTCTCGGAAAAAATAATAATTCTGTGGGCTCCAACGCTTCAGCAGAAGCCGGAAAACATTGACCGTCAAAGGCGGGAACTTCCGCAAAATGTTCTCCGGGGTTAAAAATATGTAAAATTTGTTCTTTTCCCTCAAAGGATAGTTTAAATACTTTGACCCGTCCAGTCACAACGATAAAAAATCCATTTCCTTCATCTCCCTCTTCAAAAATCAACTCTCCTTTGGGATACCGTTTCAAAACACTAATACCCGCTAACGCCTCAATTTGGTCATCGGGGAGATTTAAGAAAAATTGAGTTTGTCGCAAAAATTCAGGTAGATTCATTACTCAGGAGTTCGGTGTTGTTTGTTGTTTGTTGTCTATTAACCATTAACCCTCAACCGTTATATTCCCTGTTCCCTCTTCTAACAATTGACTTAAGTCAAGGTCAGTTTAAAACCTGCGTCCTACAGTGGAAATAGAGAAAAAGAAAGTGACTTAGGAGAAACGGTTATGTTTTGCAGTCAGTGTGAACAAACAGCTAGTGAACAAGGATGTTTAAAATGGGGTGCTTGTGGTAAAAGTCCCGACGTAGATGCGTTACAAGATTTGTTGTTACACTGTCTGCGCGGATTGGGGGAAGTTGCTACCATTGCTCGTGAGTATGGAATCCTTTCCTTAGAAGCCAATACCTTTACCTGTGAAGCTTTATTTTCGACTTTAACAAATGTTAACTTTGATGCCGAGGATTTCATTCATTATATCCATAAAACCGTTCAATTGCGGGATAACCTCCGAGCATTACTTCCTCAGCCGATAACGGGTTCTCCCCTGTGTTGGCTGTCAGTTGGAGAAACGAAGGAAGAGTTAATTCAACAAGGTAAAAATAGCGAATTTGACTTTATTAGTCAATCGGCCAGTAATGTTGATATTTTCTCCTTAAAACTAACCGTAATTTACGGACTCAAGGGAATTGCTGCTTATGGATATCATGCTCAAGAATTAGGACATCATGATGAGCGAGTTTATGCGTTTTGTCATGAAGCTTTAGCCGCCTTATCTAATGCTGATTTAACCTTAGACGATTGGGTGAATATTGCCTTAAAATTAGGAGAAATTAACCTGCGAGTTATGGAACTTTTGGATGCTGCCAATACAGAAACCTACGGTCATCCAATTCCAACCGCCGTTGCTTTAAATTCTCATGCAGGTAAAGCGATTTTAGTGTCTGGTCATGATTTGAAAGACTTAGAAGAACTTCTCAAACAAACAGAAAATACGGGAATTTATGTCTATACTCATGGGGAACTTTTACCCGCTCATGGCTATCCGAAACTGAAACAAAAATATCCCCATTTGTACGGACATTATGGCACAGCATGGCAAAATCAAACCCGTGAATTTGCAGCCTTTCCAGGGCCAATTGTGATGACCACCAATTGTTTAATGCCTCCCCATCAAACCTATAAAAATCGGGTGTTTACCTGTGGCCCTGTAGGCTGGCCGGATGTCACCCATTTATCCAGTCGAGACTTTACAGCCGTGATTAAAATGGCATTAGAATTACCGGGATTTACAGAAACTCAAGAACCCCGTCAAGTGATGACTGGATTTGCGCGCAATGCCGTTTTAAATGTTGCAGATGAAGTGATTAATGCGGTTAAAACCGGAAAAATTCGTCATTTCTTTTTAGTGGGAGGGTGTGATGGTGCTAAACCTGGACGCAGTTATTATAGTGAATTTGTGGAAAAAGTTCCTCAAGATTGTGTTGTTTTAACTTTAGCTTGTGGCAAATTCCGCTTCTTTGATCAAGAATTAGGAGAGATTAATGGCATTCCGCGATTAATGGATGTGGGACAATGTAATGATGCTTATTCTGCGATTCAAATTGCCTTAGCATTAGCTAATGCTTTTAATGTGGATGTTAATGAATTACCGTTATCCATGATTTTATCTTGGTATGAACAAAAAGCGGTTTCTATTTTATTAACATTGCTTTATTTAGGCATCAAAGATATTCGCCTCGGCCCTACATTACCTGCCTTTATTTCTCCCCATGTTTTCCAACTGTTACAACGTCAATATAACCTCCAACCTATTACCACTCCTGATGCTGATTTAGCCGCTTGTTTAGCTTAGGTTAATGGTACTGTAGAGACGTTGTATACAACGTCTCTACATGGGTTTTGACTTCAATAATCACCTCCCGCTCCACCACCTCCACTGGAACTTCCGCCACCCCCATAACTACTACTTTCGCTAACTTGGGGAATAATTTCTTTTTCTTGTTTTTGATAATTGCAACATTGACAAGTTAATGTAATTAACCGAGTTCCACTGTGATAAATGGTCGCTATCAGGAAATCATAACAAATAATTAAGAAATTTAAAGTTTTGTTCGCTTATCAAGTTTTTATTTACAATTTAATGGCTTTAATTTAACATATTTGTTATAATAGTCTACTCTAGTCTAACCTTTTATGATCATCAGGTTTGTTCAATTCTGAACCCATAAAGATAGAATTAATAAATATAACCCTGATCTGAAGTATAATAGTACGGAATCTAAACCCTAGAGGCGTAAGGATAGTTTGATCTGCGGCTTATTGTCTTAGCTGACTCAGTGCGAATGTATTTTTCTTCCAATTCTGTATCGAGAGCCGACTTGCTAGTTATTGATGATACATTGGCAAATTTAAGGCTCTTAGTCAATCTGCTGCGAGAAAACGGCTATAAAGTTCGAGCCGTTAGTAATGGTTATGAGGCTCTGGAGACGATTCAAAAGAGTCCCCCCGACTTAATTTTATTGGATATTCTCATGCCCGATTTATCGGGTTATGAAGTTTGTCAACAGTTAAAAGAAAGCCCAAAAACCCAAGACATTCCGATTATATTCCTGAGTGCCTTAAGTGACGGATTAGATAAAGTCAAAGCCTTTAGTGTAGGAGGTTCAGACTATATTACTAAACCTTTTCAAGTAGAAGAAGTGTTAGCACGAGTGAAAAATCAACTCACCATTCAATGGCACAAAAAACAACTTCAACTTGAAATTTTAGAACGAGAACAAGCTCAAGAAGCTTTGCGTTTACAATATCAACGAGAACAAGCCTTAAATCGAGTTATCCGGGCTATTCGGAATTCCCTGGAACTTTCGACGGTCTTTTCTACCACTGTGACCGAAATTGGTCAACTCTTACAAGCAGATTGGGTGGCAATTATTCAACATTTCTCTCAATTCCATAGCTGGCAACCGATTGTTGAATATTTTCCCAATTCCGATCTAGCCAAATTGGTTAATACTAAACTGTTGAATTCCCAAGGGTTATTAACAGAACGTTTAAAATTATTACAGGTCTTTTGTGTTGAAGACCCTCACAATATCATCGATTCCAGCAATCAAGATTTAGTTGAACAATATCCGAGAATTTGGTTGGCAATTCCCGTTTATTCTAATGGAGAAGTCTGGGGAAGTTTAAGTATTGTCAGACATCAATCCCTTCCCTGGTCAGAAACTGATGTCGAATTAGCGGTGGTTGTCACTGATCAATTAGCGATCGCAATTGGGCAATCTCAACTTTATGAACAACTGCACCAAGTCAATCACGAATTAGAACGTCTTGCTAATTTAGATGGATTAACCCAAGTCCCTAATCGTCGCAGGTTTGATCGAGTTTTAGAACAAGAATGGCTAAGATTGCGACGAGAAAAACTGCCTTTATCCCTAATTTTAGCAGACATCGATTATTTTAAATTATATAATGATACCTATGGTCATTTATCCGGGGATGATTGTTTAAAGCAAGTCGCACAAACCATTCATGAAACCCTCAAGCGTCCTGCGGATTTAGTCGCCCGTTATGGAGGAGAAGAATTTGCGATTATTCTTCCCAATACTTCCTTAGCGGGAGCCATACAAGTAGCTGAACAAATCCGACAAGCGGTTTATAATTTACAATTACCCCATATCGCCTCCCCTGGCAAACAAGTGATCACCCTGAGTTTAGGAGTGAGTAGTTTAATTCCTCCCATCGATGAAGAACCCCAAATTTTAATTCAAAAAGCAAATCAAGCTTTATATAAAGCCAAAAATCTCGGAAAAAATATTGTGTGCGAGCTTTGAGACTCAGGAGATATCACAAACGGATTAGATGGGTGCCCCCAATTTCCCATTCAAAGCAACCCGGAATCAGGTCAATACTTTAGCCTGTTTTATCAACAGTTGAAATTAAGGCAACTCCTTAAATAAAAGTTTTATAAAGATTAAGGGTTTTTGGGACAACAATACATAAAATAAAGATAGGATGGGGGTTTGTTTTTGATTCTGACTCAATAAAAAACAAATTTATCATTTTTCAACCCAAATCCAGAGGGGCAAGTCTTATGATAAATAAACAGCCATCATTGGTATCCAATTTAACTCAACGAGCCGAAACCTTAAAAGGTTTTTCTCAACAGATGAGTTTAGGGATTAGCATTTTAGGATTTTTGGGATTGCTGAGTTGGATGGGGCAACAAGTTTTTGCTGATTCGATTTTATTCAATTTGATTCCCTTAAATATTTATACCACAATCAGTTTAACCCTGAGTGGATTAACATTAGGGTTCTGGCATTATAAAAACCGAAATTTCCTCGAATCCCAGACCCCAAAAATCCTAAAATTAGCCCTTACAATAGGAGAATTGAGCATCATTTTTATCGCTCTATTTACCCTCCTATATCATCTGTATGATCACATCTTTCTTTCCCCATTTCCAGCCTTTTCCAGTGGCTCTCTTCTAGTGCCAATGCAGATGAATACCGCTTTCGCATTTCTGATGCTGGGCTTGGCGTTGATCCTTTTAAACCGCACTCATCCCCCTGATTTTTTCATTGAAATTTTGGTGATGGGGGCTGGATTTATCATGGTTTTGGGACTATTAACCCCGATTTACAATTACATTTATTTTGAACCCGAATTCACCCCAGAAATCCGATGGCAAAGCGCAATCCTCGTCCTATTGCTGTGTAGTAGCCTATTGAGTGCTCGCCCCCATCGAGGATTAATGTTGATTCTCCTGGGGGACAGTATGGGTAGCCATCTGGCCCGTCAACTCTTACCAGGGATACTCTTGTTACCCCCAATTTTAGGGGGTTTGGGACTATGGGGGGTACAGAAAGCCTTCTATAACGAACCGATGGCGCTCGCCATCAGTACGACCCTAGATATGGTGATGGTATTAGGACTGGTGAGTTGGAATGCCAACACCCTCAACCAAATTGATCAGCGTCGGCGATATGCCGAAGTTAGCCTTCAAGAAACTAATTTACAACTCGAAAACCGGGTTGAAGAACGCACTCAACAACTGCGTGAAAGTGAAGAACAATTTCGACAATTAGCAGAAAATATTCGAGACATCTTTTTTATTAATACCTTTAATCATACTCAACTCATTTATATTAGTCCCACATACCCAGAAATTTTTGGTCGTTCCTGTGAGAGTCTTTATCAAAATCCGAATTCTTGGTTTGATGCGATTCATCCCGATGATCGGAACCGGGTTAAAGTTGCTTTACAACAGCAAACCCAAGGGGAACCATTCTATCAAGAATACCGGGTTATTCGCCCCGATGGTTCTCTGCGTTGGGTATTATCCCGCACGTTTTTAATTCGCAATAATGCCGGAGAATATTACCGAATTGTCGGACTGGTGGAAGATATTACCCAACGTAAACAAGCCGAACTGGACTTACAACAAGCGAAAGTTAACTTAGAAACCCAAGTTGATCAACGAACGGCTGAGTTACAAACTTGGAAACAACGTTATGAAATCGCCGTCGAAGTCAGTGGTCAACTGTTATATGAATATGATTTATTGACTCAACAACATACCTGGGGAAACAATGCCAAAACATTATTAGGCTACGATGTTGCAGAAATGCCCCTGACCCTTGAAGGGTTTTTAAGTTTAATTCATCCTGATGATCGAGAAGCTTGGCGACAAGAAACTCAAAAAATGTTGCAGAAAAACTCACTTCGATTTCAATCTCAATATCGCTTACTCAACAAAAAAGGAGCTTATATTTGGATAGAAGATCAATGTTATTTGGCGACAATTAATGGAAATTATAGAACCAAACTTATTGGTTTTTTACGAGATATTAGTGAGCAGAAAAAAATTGAAATTACCCAATCTCAACTGGCTGCAATTGTTGAATTTTCAGATGATGCGATTATTAGTAAAACCTTAGATGGGATAGTGATTAGTTGGAATATTGGCGCTGAACGGTTGTTTGGATATACAGCCACAGAAATGATGGGTCAATCCATCTCAATTTTATTACCCTTAGAACGTTCCTCGGAAGAAGATGAAATTTTACAACGACTGCTTCACGGTGAACAAATTCAACATTTTGAAACCGTCCGAAGACGAAAAGATAGCAGCTTAGTCCATATTTCTTTAACAATTTCTCCGGTTAAAAATAGCAAAGGAGAGATGATTGGAGTATCTAAAATTGCGCGAGATATTAGTGAACGTAAACGCATAGAAGCGGATTGGCGGGAAAGTGAAGAACGATTTCGCAGTGCCTTTGAAAATGCTTCGATTGGCATGGCAATTGTCAGTTTAAAAGGCCAGTGGGTCAGGGTTAATCAAGCCTTATGTGAAATGCTGGGATATACTCAGGGAGAATTATTAAATTTAACCTTTCAAGACATTACCTATCCTGATGACTTAGAGAAAGATTGGGAAAATTATCATAATTTATTAAATCAAGTTATTCAAAATTATCAAAGTGAAAAGCGATATCTTAATAAACAAGGACAGATCATTTGGGTCTTATTGAATAGTACATTAGTTCGAGATGATCAAGGAAACCCTTTATATTTTATTGCCCAAATTCAAGATATTACTCAACGCCAACAACTTGAACAAGAATTACTGCAAAAACAACAATTATTAGATGCGTTTATTACCAGTGCTCCTGTAGGAATGACCGTTCTGGATGAGCAACTGAGATTTGCTTTTATTAATCAAGCCCTTGCAGAAATCAATGGAATTTTAGTAGAAGAGCATATTGGTAAAACCCCTTGGGATATTGTACCGGATTTAGCCATTAAACAAGAAAAAATCTTTCACGAAGTTTTAAATGAAGGGAGAACCATTCTTTCCGTTGAAATTTCGGGAGAAACCCTTAAACAACCCGGAGTTAATCGCACTTGGTTAGTCTCTTACTTTCCCATTCGTTCTCAATCTCAGAAACCCGTTGGTATCGGAATTGTTGTGGCTGAAATTACCGACCGTAAACAAGCGGAAGCTGCCTTACGCGATAGTGAAGCTCGTTTCCGAGCCATTTTTAACCAAACCTTCCAATTAATGGGACTGTTAACCTGTGAAGGCATGATTTTAGAAATTAATCAAACCGCCTTAGATTTTTCAGATTTACAGTATCAAGATATCGTGAATCAACCGTTTTGGCAAGGACGCTGGTGGACAGTTTCTCCCCAAACTCAAGCCCAACTTCTGGATGCAATTCATCGAGCGGCTCAAGGGGAATTTGTTCGCTATGAAGTTGAAATTTTTAGCCACAATTATCAACTGAAAACCCTTGATTTTTCTCTGCGTCCGTTATTTAATGAAACCGGAGAAGTCAAGCTTTTAATTGCTGAAGGACGAGATATTACTGAACAACAAACCTTACAACTGGAATTAGCCCAACGAGAATCCTGGTTAGATGCTTTTTTTGCTTGTGCTCCGGCTGGATTATTAATTTTAGATAATCAAAAACGATTTATTAAAGTTAACGATTCCATTGCTCGAATGCACCGAATTCCCGCTCAAGATCATATTGGTCAATCCATTCAAGATGTGTTTTGTGAATATACAGCCATTTTAGAATTTGTTGGCGATGAAGTTTTAAGCAAAGGAAACCCGATTTTGGATTTAGAAATTAGTGGCGAATATATTTATCCGGGGATTAGAAATTATTGGATGGCATCCTTTTTCCCCCTATCAAGGGATATTCAAGGCTGTCCTTCCGGGGTGGGTGGGGTGTTATTAGATATTACCGAACGCAAGCGAGTCGAATTAGAATTACGGTCTGTGAGTGAACGATTGCAATATTTACTAACGGTGAGTCCCGCCGTGATTTTTAGTTGTCAACCCCAAGAAGATTATGACATTACCTTTATGAGTGATAATGTTCGCAGTTTGTTGGGGTATTATGCGCCAGAATTTATGAGAAATCCTGGGTTTTGGTTAAGTCATGTTCATCCTGAAGATATTAAATTATTACGCTCAGGATTACAGCATATTTTAAAACGAGATGTCTTTAGTTATGAATATCGATTTTTACACGCTGATCGCACCTATCGTTGGTTAGATATGCAAATGCGATTAGTTCGAGATACGAAAGGACAACCTTTAGAAATTGTGGGATACTGGGTTAATATTACTGATCGCAAAAAAGCTCAATCTGAACTCCAAATTACTCAAAGACGATTACAAACGGTAATTGAAACCATCGGAAATGGCATCACGTTGAGCAATAACCAAGGAGAATTTTTAATTTTTAATTCTCAAATGGAAAGCATCACCGGATATGGCTTAGAAGATACCCAAAGTCACCCCGATTTTATGAAGTTGCTTTATCCTGATAGTAAGGCTTATCAACAGGCGGGAGAACGTTTACAACAGGTAATTCATCAAGGCGCATTACATAATATTGAAACAACGATTATTACTAAATTAGGGGATACTAAAACGCTCTTGGTTTCAACAGTGTTATTAGAAGATGAACGGGGAGAATTATTTTTAACGGTTTATCAAGATATTACCGAACGCAAACGCACAGAAGCTGCATTACAAGAAGTTAATGATTTATTACAAGCAACGATTCTAGCTGCTCCCGTTGCTATTGATGTAATTGATAAAACGGGGAAAGTCTTGGTGTGGAATCCAGCCGCAGAACGAATTTTTGGTTGGTCATTTCAAGAAGTGATTGGTCAATCTTTACCCATGATTCCTAATGATTCTATACAAGAATTTGAAGAATTCGTGAATCATACATTTGCCGGAGATACCCTCAGCCAAGTGGAAACCAAACGTCAACGCAAAGATGGATCTTTAGTGGATATTAGTTTATCGACGGCTTTAGTGCGGAATTCCCAAGGTCAAATTATTGCGGCGATGGGAATTTGTGAAGATATTAGTGAACGCAAACGCACGGAGGAAGCGTTACGTCGTTATGAAAGAATTGTCGCCGCAACAACGGATCAAATTTGTTTAATTGATCGTAACTATACCTATCAGTTAGCAAACCCCGCCTATTTGAATCTTTATCATCAAGCTTTAGACAATTTGATCGGTCTTCCTCTGATCAATTTGGTCGGTCAAGAGCAATTTGATCAGATGATGAAACCTCATTTAGAACGGTGTTTAGAAGGAGAAGTCATCCATGCTCATTTTTGGTTAAGTTCTGGAACTTTAGAGTCTCAATTTCTTAGTATTACTTACGCACCTTATTATGAACTCAACCAGGATATTTCCGGTGTGGTGATTAGTATTCGCAATTTAACGGAACTCAAAATTGCCGAAGAAAAATTACGACAAAGTGAAGAAGCATTAGTTGAAGCTCAACGCATTGCTCATATTGGAAATTGGAAATTTGATGTGGCGACTCAACAAATGAGTTGGTCAGAAGAAATGTACAGAATTTTTGGATTAGAACACCCCCATCCTGAACCCAATTACCAACAATATTTACAGTATGTTCATCCCGAAGATCGCTCTAGTGTTGAGGAGCATATTCAAGCCGCTATTCAAGGGGGGATTTCTTATGAACTGGATTATCGGATTATTAGAGCCGATGGTTCTATTCGCTATTTAGAAGTTCGGGGAGAAGGAGTTAGAGATCAACAAGACAATATTGTTCAACTGTTTGGAACAGCTTTAGATATTAGCGATCGCAAACAAGTGGAATTAGAACTACAAAAAGCCAAAGAATCCGCAGAAATCGCCAATAAAGCCAAAAGCCTGTTTATTGCCAATATGAGCCATGAATTAAGAACACCCTTAAATGCAATTCTTGGATTTGCTCAATTAATGAGCCATGATCCGATCATTCCCCTCTATCAACGGGAAAATTTAGAAATCATTCGCCGCAGTGGCGATCATCTGCTTCATTTAATTAATAATGTTTTAGATCTTTCTAAAATAGAAGCGGGACGCATGACCTTTGATCAAAGTACCTTTGATCTCAATTATTTAATTTTATCTACCTGGGAAATGTTTCGCTTACGGGTAGAAGCCAAAGGATTAAAATTCATCCTCAATATTCAACCTGATGTTCCTCAAACGGTCATAACTGACCCCAATAAGCTCCGCCAAATTTTAATTAATATTTTAGGAAATGCGATTAAATTTACTCAGAAAGGCAGTGTGAGTTTAACGGTTAACAGGAAACAGGAAACCGGGAACGCTCTACGCTTTGAAATTCAGGATTCAGGTGTTGGAATTTCTTCAGCAGAATTAAATAATATTTTTGATGCTTTTATTCAAAGTCAATCCGGTAAAAAAGCCCTAGAAGGGACGGGTTTGGGATTAACCATTAGTCGAAAATTTGTTGAATTAATGGGAGGATCTTTAGGGGTGCAAAGTACCCTGGGTTTCGGAAGTATATTTTGGTTTGAAATTCCGGTACAGATTGCCCACAAAAGCCAAGTTCAATCACCCCAAATCAGTCGTCAAGTTTTATCTTTAGCTCCTGGTCAACCGAATTATCGAATTTTAGTGGTGGATGATCAACTCGAAAATCGTCAACTCATGATTAAATTATTAACTCAAATTGGATTCCAGGTTAAAGAAGCTGAAAATGGACACGAAGCTCTGATCCTCTGGCAAGAATGGCAACCCGATCTGATTTGGATGGATATTCGGATGCCGATTATGGATGGTTATGAAGCGACTCAGCACATTCGCGCCAGTTTGCAGGGTCAAAGCACCGTGATTATTGCCTTAACCGCCTATGCCTCTAAAAGCGATCTCCATTCGGCTTTATCGGCTGGATGTAACGACTATTTGAGTAAACCCTTCCAAGAAGATGAATTATTTAGCAAGATGGCTAAATATTTGAACGTGGAGTATGTGTATGCAGACCCTAACCTTTCATCCCCTCGCTCTCCTATCCCCTCGGATTTGGTTAACTCCGTTTTAACGTCTGGGAGTCTGTTAGTCATGGCTCCTGAATGGATTACCAACCTCCAGGAAGCAGCCCAGTTGTGTGATGAAGAAGAGGTGCTGTCTCTGACTGAACAAATCCCCCCTGAACATCAAGGGATTGCAGCCAGTTTGCGGGCTTTAGCCCGTGATTTTCAATTCCAACAAATTCGACAGTTAACCCTGTCGGAAAATCCCTCTGAACAGTCTTTGGATTCATCTAATGTAATGGCTGAAAATCCTGAGAAAGAAATGGGTTAACAAAAAGCAATATAAATATTAAAAATTATTTAAAATGGAGATTACAAAGAGTAAAAAAGTTAAAATTAGTTGTCTTAACAACATTCATTAAACCCTAGGGATTTAAAGATCAGACAATGACACCTATTGAATTTCTCTGGCTGACTTTCTCAGTTGCTAATTTACCCCCGGTTTTAAGCCAATTAGATGGTTTTCCCTCTATTTCCTATAATTGGCTATTTCTCTTGGTTGTAGTCATTTTAGTTTTACTGGTTTATTTTTTAAATAAAAATCAAGTAAAAGCGGTTCAAAATATCTCTGAACAAGCTCTACAAATTCAAGGCAAAGTTCTCGATCAAGTTCAAGAACAGACAACCGAAATGGCTGCTGTCGCTCAAGAAAAAATCAATCTAATCCTTGAGGAATATCAAAAATTTCTCCCTTATGCAGAACAATTGGGATTGAAAGTAGATAGTTTTAGCATTGAAGCTGGAGTCTTACCCCAAATCAAAACTTCTTTGCGAGGATCGATTGATAATATCAAAAATGAGATGATTGAAAAGATTAAGTTAGAAAACAGCAATAATAAACTGCTTGTTGCTGTTCTCAATGCTATCTTATTAGCTAAAAAATGTAATGATAAACTGGAAAGCGTTTATATTTCGATCTTTAAAGATATCATTATTGATATCAAATTAGGGATTCCTCCTGCTATTTCCGTTCGGTTTCAGTAGGACTGATCTGTTAACTCTCCCGAAGAGATCATTCACCATCCAAATTGTAGGGGGAGTTAGTAATACTGATCACAATCAGGGTGTTGTCTTACAATGACAATCATAGGGATTATTCTAATTCTTGAATCGCCCATTTTGCCCTAGCTCGAACAGAAGTCGTTTCATCATTATTCACAATATATTCTAACTGTTCTTTAATTTTAGCGAACCATTCAGGCTGTGTTTCATGCAGAGCAATTGCTAAACCTTGTAGACCAAAAACCCCCGCATATCTGACAATCCATTCTGGGTCTTGTGATGTTTTTTGTAATATCATTAAGGTTTTAAATTGAGCATCAGGAATTTGTTCTGGGGGTAATTTATCCCATTGAATCATTCCTAATCCTCGGGCGGCGGCGCGACGAACACTTAAGGCAAAATCACTTCCAGCAGATTCTAATAAAACTTCTAAGCCACGGGGATCACCAATACCCGATAAGGCACGAACCGCCCAAGCTCTTGCCCCATAATTATAACCATCTAATTGTTCTAATAAAGGAATAACCGCAGGTTCACCCAGTTGAGTTAATCCATCAACCGCAGCTACCGCAGCCCCAGGATTATTATAACCTAAAACGTTAATTAATGTGGGAATTGATTCAATAGAATTAGCTTCCGCTAAAGCAGAAACAGCATCTAATAAAGCATTCGCAGACTCGGCTTTTTCAACAGCTTGAATTAAAGTTTGTACAGTCATATTTTCGGGTTAGCTAATATTTTTTTATAATAGAGAATCCATTAACTCCATGACTTCAATGGCTGATTCAGATAAGTTGAAATCGGGAGTTCTTGTTAATTGATGTTCTAAAACGCCTTTTAAGGAAATTAATTTTAAACTATTTTCTGCTAAGGTTTGGGCGATCGCTTTTGCCGCTGGTAAATACCCAATTGCACCTAAATCCATTAAAGCCGTGCGACGTAATGTTAAATCATTTCCTTTTAACGCCTCAATTAACCGTTCTCCATAACTATTGTCTCCGGTTAATTGATACATGGCCCTCAGTGCCGCATACTGAACTTTAGGAATAGAATGCTCGATAAAGGGTTCAACTAAAGGAATGGCAACAGTCGCTTTTAAAGCTCCTAATGCTTCTAAAATTGCATCATAGGGTTGGACTAAATAGGGTTTTCCAGGGACACGTTGGGCGGCTGCGACTCCCCCTTCTAATAATTTCATTAAGGCGGAAATACAACGCTCATCTCCTAACTGTTCTAAGGCTTGAGTCGCTGCTTCCCGCACATAAACATCAGAACAATCTAAACAGTCAATTAAGGCTGAAACTGCTCGTTTATCACCTAGTTTTCCTAATGCTCTGGCTGCATTTCGGCGTAAGGGATAACCGCCTTCTTCCGTGCGATCAGATTCATCCTTTAAGGCTAAAATTAACGCATCTACCGCCGCAGGCTGATTAACGCGAAAACGCCCTAACCACCAAGCAGCATAATAACGCCGTCCTAATTCTTCATGCTGAAGATTAGCGATCGCTTGTTCTATGGTTAAAGATTCTCCCTCTTGAGGGGTATTTTCCCCCATTGATTCGTATCCCAAATTGTCCATAGGTTAAAGTCCGTTTTTCTCAACCTTACCATGAAACTTGGGAGGGCGGAATAGTCGAAGTCTCAATCCAGAAAAAATCTGAAAAGCGAAGTTCTATTGCTTTAAATATTTTATAGATCCCTTGATAAATCACTAAAAAAAGTTAGGGAGCTTGAAATTTCAAACTCCCTAACTCAAGATTTTAATTTTTATATAAATTATGAGATCTTCAAGTTTTGATTCAGGGATGAATCCGAATGAACTAAACGATCAACTAATCGTTCTTATTCTGCATCAGAAGTCAACGGCTGAATACTCACAATTTTTGCTCCCATCCGCGTTAAACGCTGCATTTCTTGGTTCATGCGGTTGTAAGGGACAGTAATAAATTGGCTGGAGCTAGAACGAATCTGATACTCTGCTTTGTCAGTTTCATTTGATTGACGTAAACCGACGACTTCGTAGCGAAAAAAGCGATTTCCCGATGGGGAACTCGATGATTGTCCAACAGCAATTTGACCTAACATGAGTTTAAATTTATCCAAAAACAGTTCTACAAACTTGACAAAAAGGGATCGCTGATTAGCAATCCCTGGTTTTTCAGCAATCCTACACAGGAGTGACGCTGGCTACTTTCCCACCTTGGCGTTGAATTTCCTGAAGTAAAGGAGATAACTGTTCGTAAGCAACAATAAAAGATTTGCTGCTCCGACGAACTTTCGGATAGCGACGTTCACGAATTCCAGCCACTTCCACCCGATAACTACGGCCTTGTGCTAAGACACCACCGGTACTAAATCCAGTGGTTGGAACCACACCTTGACCAGAAGCCCGATAAGACCAACCTTCGCTACCACCGGAGGGCCCAACAATCGTAGAAACACTATTGGCTCCCAGTTCTGTCGCCAAGCGAGACGCATTCCCTCCTAATTGAGAGCGATCGCTATTGGCATAACCCCGATACAACCGGAAGATGCGAGTAAAGCCAACGGTTCTTTGTCCCCGTTGAACTTCAAAGGCGCGATAGTAGGGAACCACATTTTCCCCAAAGCTTTCCAGATATTCGGCTGAATCAATATAAGAATCAATATCAGCGTCATAACCTTGATTTTGATATAAATCCAAGTGAAAAATCACTTCGGATTCATCATAGGGAGCACGACCCAATAAATGTTTGTAATTGAGTTCAATTACACGGGTTTGGAAATTCGGGTAGAAAAATTTGGTTTTGTACAGTTCCGATTTAGCAACGGAGCGCACAAACTCCCGCACAGTGATGCTGCCATCACACAACAGAGATTCAGCACTTTTGAGGCGCTCAGAACTCATTAAATAATCGTTACCCAAAAGTTGGCGATAAACCGCACGAATAACTTGTTGGGCATCGTCCCTGCTCCAATCTGGACGCAGTTCAACACGAGCCGCTTCTTGAAACGCAGTTGTTCCGAGCCTAGATGCTGCTGTTGTAATAGCCACCTAAAATCCTCCTCTTATTAACGTGAGTTAGAATTGAGTTGCGAATGTAGCGTGCAACGATTTCGGTTGAAAGGTTTGTCACCTAGAGGGATAGAGTCCAAGCTTCCCCGATGAACAGTCAGCTAGAACTCTAACCTTTTAAGCACAAACCGGCATTCAGGTTTTAATGAATGAGATTATGCCAACGTAATTCTCATCACCCGTCCCCCAGCGCGATGAATTCGCTGCAACTGAGTAGACAGTTGGTCATAGGGCACGGTATATTCAGTGGTAGTACGGCGCACCTGGGGTAGCGACTGTGTTGCTTTTTGGATAACAGTCAGGCGGTAAAGTTGTCCACGATTACCGCCTGTCGTACCTCCTAAGCTTTGCCCACTAGCAGGAGTTTGAATCGGAGAAGCTAAATTCCGAGCTAATTCCCAAGTTAAACGACTTTGCTTTTGGTTTTGAGCGCGATCGCTGCTGGCATACCCGCGATAAAGGGTAAATAAACGGTTAAAACCAACGGTTTTTTGCCCGTCTTGGGTAGAAAATCCCCGATAATAGGGAACGATATTTTCCCCAAAGTTTTCCAGATATTCGGGAGAGTCGAGGTAAGAGTTGATTTCTGCCTCGAAACCTTCGCTGGTGTAGAGATCAACGTGAAACGCAATCTCTGACTCATCGTAAGGGGCACGGCCCAAAAGATGTTTGTAATTTAACTCGATAAACCGAGTTTGAAAGTTAGGGTAAAAAAACTTAGTCCGGTAAAGCTCGGATAAAGCAATAGCTCTGACAAAATCCCGAACGGTAATTTGTCCTTGGCGGAGTAAAGATTCCGCGCTTGTGAGCCGTTCCCGCAACATCAGGTGTTCGTTGCCCATCACCTGACGATATGCTGCCACAATCACGGTTTGCACATCTGCTTCCGTGTAGTTGGGGCGCAGTTCTACGGGTTTTGTTTCTTCGAAAGCCCGGATACCAAGTCGGCTACCCTCAAGCAAGCCAACCATAGCCTTATGCTCCGTAAGAGATCTTCAAAATTGAGAAGACAAAAAAGAAAACTTTGTTAATGTGGGAGACAATCCCCAATAATCAAAGATGCCCGGAGCGCTAAACAACCGTTAACCCAGTTGCTAACAGCTACTTACCGCTCCGAGCATCAAACGCGAGCTTGTCTAGCTCAGAGCGTTGATCGCATAATCAATGTAGGAGTTGGCTTCAACAGCCGCGTCACCGCTGAGACCATGGTTAGCTTTGATGTACTTCAGAGCTTCAACATACCAGCTAGGAGACAGTTCAAAAGTCCGGTTGATTTCATCAACACCAGCAATCAGGTATTCGTCCATGGGCCCTGTACCACCAGCAATTAAGCAGTAGGTGACCATACGGAGGTAGTAACCGATGTCACGAGCGCATTTGCCTTTACCACGTTCGCTAGAAGCGTAGTTGGGCCCTTGCATTTGGGTGGTGTAAGGGAACTTGTTATACACTGCTTGGGCAGCACCACTGACCAGGCTATCGGCTTTATTGCTCAGAGCTTTAGCAGCTTCTAAGCCAGCTTTGGCTTGACGGAAACGTCCGAAAGCCACTTGCAGTTCAGTGCTGCTTAAGAAACGGCCTTGAGAATCGGCGGTGGTTACTGCTTCAGTCAGGGGGGTTTTCATGCTTGAATTATCTCCCGATGTGGTTTACAAAGTTGAGGTACAAATTGAAGTCATTTAATTAGACTTCTATGGATTTATGAAAATCAGATTTTTGAAAAACTAGGCAACAGCAGCCGCAGCGCGATCAAAGTAGCTGGCGATTTCAGAAGCCAGGGCGCTACAATCTCCAGGAGTGATTCCTGCGGGATCGTTGACGATAGCCAGAGCGGCATCTTTCATTTTGCCAACGCCAACAGCAACGGAAGCACCAGGAACGCCTAAAGCCAGGTAGGTTTCACGCAGACCGTTTAAGCAACGATCATCGAGAACGCTAGCATCTCCAGCGAAAACTGCATAGGTGACATAACGTAAGATGATTTCCATGTCACGTAAGCAAGCAGCCATACGACGGTGGGTGTAAGCATTACCACCAGGAGCAATCAGTTGGGCTTGCTCATCAAACAGAGCGCGAGCCGCATTGGCAACGATGGTGGAAGCACTACCGGTGATCCGGTTAACAGCATCTAAGCGTTTGCTGCTTTCGGCAACCATTTGGCTCAGGGCATCGATTTGGCCGGCGCTTAACATTTCGCCGCGTGTATCAGCTTGAGAAACTACCTTGGTGAAGGCATCAAACATGGATTAATCTCCTACTTGACTTGCTTAACTTTGTTTTCGACTCAAAGTGAAATGATGGGTTTTCCCGATCCTGACTCTTGAGAGTCTCTCTATGTTTGGCCGTCGTTACTATTTTTGAGAGCAACCTCAGCCTCACTTAGAGGAACCTTAGAAATCTTACATCATTTTATGAAAGGACATTAAACTTTTTTAATCAAATGTTAATCAATTGTTGGGAGACCAACATTTGTCTGTCGTCTTTGCCCTTCAGATATTAGTTATACAACGCTATCGCAAATTGTTGCGTTAAAATTTATTAAGAAGTGTATCTTTCATGAAGATTCCCATCAGAATTCCCTAACTTTACTTGAGTAAAAATACTTACTTTTTTAGAAAAATTATGCACATTTATGATCTGATTACCCCAGAAAATGGGTTTTAGGAGGTCACTGTCATGGCGTCAATTCCTTAAAAAAAAATCTCCGCACCTTCAAGCCGGAGAGTGTCAACGCTCAATAATTTTGTCAACGTTAACTCACCTCAATATCGAATTCGGGGGTCAATGCAGGCATTGAGAACATCAATCAGAATACTGGCAACAACAACAATCCCTGCGAAAAACACAACAATCCCCTGCACCGTCGGATAATCCCGAAAACTAATCGCTTCATATAACCGATTAGCGAGTCCTGGCCAAGAAAAGGTCACTTCCGTTAAAATTGCCCCGCCTAATAAAGCCGCAAAGGTTAAACCCAAAACCGTAATCACCGGAATCATGGCATTTTTCAACGCATGGGCCACAACAATTCGCAATTCGGGAATCCCTCTAGCCCTAGCGGCTTCCACATAATCCGCCTTTAACGTTTGTTTGAGATTGACCCGCACAATTCGTTCAAAAATACCGCTTAACAATAACCCTAACGTTACAGAGGGTAAAAACAAGTAATACAGTGATACCCCCAATTGCATCCAATTAAGCGTCAACAAACTATCCAGGGTATATAATCCGCTCCACCCTTCAGGGGCCTGAACAGTTACTGGAAAGCGAGTTCCCAAAGGAAACCAACCCAACTGCACCGCAAATATTAACTGAAACAGCATCCCTGCCCAAAACGGCGGAACAGCATAGGTAATAATTCCAAATAAACGTCCCCCCGTATCCCAAACCGTATCAGGATGGGAGGCTGCTACCGCCCCAACCGTAATTCCCACCGCTAAAGCGATGATCATACTAAATAGAGCCAGTTCAACCGTTGCCGGAAAATGAGCTTGAATAATTTCCCAAACCGTTTGTCCGCGACTGGTCAGGGACGTTCCTAAATCAAAATGCAGGAGTTTCCCCATATAGTCAAAATATTGTTGCCACAAAGAACCCTTTAAACCCAATTGCGATCGCAAGGCTTCTTTGGCTGCTTCCGGTGCACGGGGGCCAAGAATCGCATCTACCGGATCACCAGGGGTAGCTCGTAGGAGCAAAAAAACCACTGTGGTAATTGTCCACAGCATCAAGGGAGCCAGCAGTAAACGAGTAAAGACGTAATATTGTAAAGCTCTGGAACGAGACATATCAGTGATCAGTTATCAGTAATCAGTTGTCAGTTAACAGTCAACTCTCAACCGTCAACTGTCAACTGTCAACAGTTAATGTCCGAGTAATGATTCAAAGGTATTACGAAGAAATTTGAGGTCAGCGACTCTAGCCACTAAGAGGTTTTCCTGTCCGGCATCTTCTAGGCGAGTTTTCCAATATTGGATGCTGTCGGCATTGTTCATCCAAAACTGAATTACCGTATCAACGGCTTGATCAACATTCCAGCCCCGTTGAGGAGAAACCGTCTGTACAGATTCAATAAAAGTATCCAGGGTACATTTACGATTTCCCAAATATTCAACCCCTGGGGCGGGTTGTTCGTTTAATTCTTGTTGTTGATAAAAGAAAGAAAGAATGGGAGAAACACCCACTAGATCGAAGGTGTATGGCATAGGTTCCTCCTGTCCATTTTTAATATCCGTTGGTTATACCAAGTTTTCTGGGTAAAGAACGTAATTTTACTTACAAGTTACCCAGATTTTTTGATTTTAATGCAGATTTTGTAAAAATTCACAAGTAGGGTTTTCTCTACCTCAAAACCAGAAAAAAGATTAATTTTTGATGGAAATTTTAATTAAGGATTTTAGGATTTATTAAGGTTTTAAGTCAGTGGGTCGATTGCAATTGACCAACATTTGTGATTCTTCTTCAGACAGATAAATAGGTTCCACAGGAATATGAGTTAACCATCGTTGAAAGGATCTTCCCCCAGGAGCCATAAATTCTTGTAACTGGGAATAAGCAGAACGGCGATAAAATCCACATAACGGTTCCCACCGCGACTGACTTTGAGGAACAACCGCTAAAACCGTATCAGAAACAACCGTTAAATGACTTTGCCAACGTTGAATCATCGTCGGTTCTAACAACGGTAAATCACAGGCTAATAACCAAATCCAATCAAAGGGAATTTCTAATAATCCCTGGGACAAGGCAACTAAGGGCCCTTGGTTCGGTTCCGTCTCTAATATAACTTCGTAATCTTCCGTTAATAGCGTTTGATAGCGTTCCGGCCAAGGTGTAGCAATATATACTTTTTGGCTACAAGTAGCCGCCACTTGATACACTCGCTGAAGCAAGGGTTTTCCTTCATAAAGAACAAAAGCTTTATCCTCACCCATGCGAGAACTTTGGCCCCCTGCCAGAATTAAAGCTGCAATTGAAAGATCATTGATCATGGGTTTTGAGGTAATACCTAGGGCTAAAGTTCTCTATCAGCGTGAAAAACCCATCACGGGTTAACCAAAAATAGCAATTTTGTAGTTTAGAGATATAGCAGCCTCGCCGGGGGTGTTAGGGCATAGACTGATGCTAAAACCTAAATCCTGTCTGTTCCCAGTTCCCAGTTAAGCTGTTCCCAGTTCCCTGCTATAACGTTGAATTTCCTGCAATTTAGCGTGAACTTTCCCTTGCGTTAGTAAAGATTCAGCTTCCGATAATCCTGATTCTAAATTAGGACAAACCCCAGAACGCCACAAATAAAACCCCCCATTCCACAGTGCGGCTTTCATGAATTCACTATTGTGACCCGCTAAAACCGATTGGATTTGTTCAATTAAAATCGCAGTCGAGGGTAGAGGAACTTCTTTCCCCCCAAACCCATAATCACGGGGATGCAATAATAATCGTTCAAAGAAAACATCCTCTGCGGTCGGATGGGAATTTTGTCCTTCTACTGAGGTAGAGTCTTTAATTGGTTTTGTTCCGAGGCTAGGTTGATGTAACCCAATAATACAAGTGCGATCGCGAGGTAAATCACAACTACCCTCTAATCCTTTGACTGTAATAAATTCAGTCACACCCCGCAATTCAAAGGCTTCTCGAAACAGGGTTTCTGTGGGGGGATGGACATACCCACAAACCACCGTTGCTTGTCCTAAATAGGGTTTCCACATCAATTCCATTGTTGCTAACGGAGGACGTTTGCCAATTTCTCGACGATAGGTGACTAAGCGTTCGGCTTCTGGGAAATGTTGAGGAAGATAAACAAACCCTAAACCCAACTGTGTAAACATCTGTTGAGTTTGTACTAAGGATAATTTAGACCAGTCCACCCCCAGCCCTTGCCAAATTTCAATTAAAGGAATACCTTCTTTAGTTGGCATTCGTTGGCCCCCATGTAAAATTACCGGAACCCCTGCGGTGATTAAAATTAAAGCTGTTAAGGGAGCAAAAGGAGCGGTGCGAGACCGACCATCATAGGGACAACCCAACACCATTGGCGCAGAAGCAACGGACTGAAGTTGAGGGCCGATTTCTTCATAGGTATCTAGCATTCCCGCTAATTCTTCACCTGTGGGACGCCGGATACGATGAGCAATTAAAAATGCACCAATTTGAGCCGGAGTTGCCTCCTGCAATAACATTAATCTCAAGGCTTCTGCCGCTTGGGAACGACTCAACGCCTCACTGGTATGGGTTCCACTACCCACTTGACGAAGTAACTCTCTAAATCGATCACTCATACCTATAAAGTATTGACGGTTAACCGAAACTCCATTTTTAAACTTTAATTTGATCCTAGCGTCTTTATTTCAACAAAGGGGTTTGGGGATTTAAAGAATCAATTGATCCATCAAGTTGATCAGGAAGACTCTCATGAACCAGTTGCCAAAAATAAGCAATGGGGGGGATTTGCATTCGATCAGGTGTGGTGACAATCACCACTTCACGAGTCCAAGTTGTATCCCCGTCCGCAGGAATTAACATAGAGGGAGTAGAACTCGCGATGAAAGGTTTAGAGTTGGCAAAGGGAAGGGGTGCTAACCCTCGGACAGCTAAGGTAGGATCAGTTCGTGCTTCTAGTAAGGCAGAATAGGGCAATAACGCGATCAGTTCCCCTTGACGAATGACTCCTCGAAACCCATCTAATGTATTTAACTCTAAAACTGCATTCAGCTTGGCTCCAGCTTGAGTAAACTTTTCTTGAACTAAACGCTGCATTCCATAACCATCTTTAAAAACTACTTGCGGATAACGAGTTAACTCATCCCAAGGAACTTGAGAATATTGAGTTAACGGGTGATTACTGGCCATTAAGACTTCAATCGGTTCTTGATAGAGAATATCGACTAAAAGTTCTGCACTGGCTGTAAAAGAACGATTATTCATAATAATAGCGATATCAACTAATCCATCCTTAAGCACTTTTAAGGCGCGATCGCTTCCCAAGGATGTCACCCGCAACTGAACTTCTGGATAGGCATAACAAAACTTCTGCAAAACCGGGGGTAAATAAGAGGAACAAACCGAATGAATGGCTGCAACACAGAGTTCAGGTTGTTTTCCCATCAGCAGAGACGCTAATTCCTCTTTCGCACTGTCCCAGGTTTGGCAAATTTTGCGAGCATAGGGCCAAAAGCGTTCACCCCCAATGGTTAATTTAGCTTGAGCGGTGCGATGAAATAAAGGTAAACCCAGTTCTTCCTCTAGTCCCTGTACTTGTCGGCTAATGGTTGATTGAGTGACCCCACATTTACGTGCAGCTTGTTGAAAGCTTCCCGTCTCAGCAACAGACAGAAAAGATTGCAGTTGCTCTAAACGCATACAGACAGTTATCAGTTATCAGTAAACAGTTATCAGTAAACAGTTAGATGACTGATTACTAATCAACAATAATAGATCTACTCATTCCATTTAGTAGAGATTGATACAGCTTTGATAATTTCATCCGAAACCTCGGAATTGATCAAGAATTGGAGTAACCCCTGAAAAGCTTCTTTATTTAATTTACCATTCGGATAACGCTTTTAAAATCTCTTGTTTGATATCAAGATTGATATTATCTTGATTTAATAAATTTTGTAAATATTGATAAGTTTGTTCACATTTAATTTGCTTAAAAGCCGAAATACAATGGTATCGAACTGAAGGTTGGGGATCAGCTAAAAGTTGAATTAAGGGATCAAGAGCAGATATTAATCCTAATTTTCCTAATCCTACTGCAATTAATTGTTTAATTTTAAGATCAGAAATAGCAGGATGATTGCGATTAATTAAATTAATCAAAATTTGAGCAGCTTGTTCTCGCAATTCTATGGTTTCAATCCGTCCTATCCCCTGAATAATTTCTTGAATTAAAGTAATTTCTACCGTTGTAAGACTGGGGGCATTCAGATTAAATTCAGGATGGAAGCTGAAAATAATTTCCTCTAAAAAATTTAAACTTTGAGGCGTTTCAATCCACCCCAATGAACGAACCCCATCTATTTTTAAAGATAGGGGAACATTAGAAGATTGTACTTGTTCAAATAATGCTGTTGCTGCTTCATCTGTTTTTAAACGGGATAAAGCGAGTTGAGCTTGTTGGCAAACTTCTGGTCGAATATCCCATAATAACGGTTTAAGTTTTTCGACTAAATTAATATTGTCTAATAAATCTATTCTTACCCCTAATCCGATAACCGCTTCTTTTCTAACATGACCAACGGGATCATTTAAAGCCTCTAATAAAACCGGAATGACTCTGGGATCATGAAAACTTCCTAATGCTTCAATTGCGATCGCTCGAATCTCAGGATTAGAATCATTTACAACCGTTAATAAGGGGGTAATAATTTCAGAATGACGAATTTGAGCTAAGGCAAATGTAGCTAATCGTTTAGACTCCTCTTTTTGTAATAATTCCATGAGGGGTTTAATGGCTGAAGTTCCTAAACTGGCTAACGTAATAGCCGTTATTTCCTGAAGTGATAGTTCTTCTTCTGTTGCCTCTATTTTATCAGTTTTTAGCAAATTAATTAAGGGTTCAACTACTAATTCTGATTTAAACTGTCCCAAAATTCGAGCCACAAACCAACGCATTTCTACATCAGTCGTTTCATCTTGTAAAATATTCAGCAAAGGCTCTAGGGCAATGGTTCCTAAATCAGGTAAAATTTTACTGATTTCCCATCGCTGTTGAAAATCTCCCTGTTCTAACTGAGTTAAAACTAAATTAAGTACAACTTCGGGATTTTGTTCTGAAAAATCAATCACTGTTAATTGCTAATTGTTAATTGTTAATGGTTGACTGTTGACTATTGGCTGTTAATCGAGAACCAACAACTCTTATAATTGTAGAACATTTATGCAGCACTTTCACTATTCTTCCCTGATTAATGCGCCTGTAGAAGTCGTTTGGGAGTTTCATACCCGACCGGATATATTGCAATTGTTAACTCCTCCTTGGCAACCCGTAGAAATTGTGCGTCGAGAAGGGGGGTTAGATGTAGGGGCAATTTCGGAATTTAGAATATTATTAGGGTTTATTCCGGTGCGATGGGTAGCACTTCATACCGAATGTAAACCCTTTGAGTTATTTACCGATGAACAACAAGAAGGAATTGTAGAAAGTTGGGTACATCGACATCAATTTATTGCTGAAAATGGTAAAACTCGCCTCACCGATAACATTACTTATTCTCTACCCGGCGGAGAATTGGCAGAAAAAATATTAGGTTGGTGGGTCAATAGTCGTTTAGAAGATATGTTTCGATATCGTCATCAAGTCACAAAAAAAGAATGTGAAAAGGATTGACTGTTGACCGTTGATAATTCGTAATTCGTAATTCGTAATTCCTAATTCGTAATTCCCTGTTCCCTTTGACTATATTAGCTCGAATGAGTTGATAGGAACCCGCTTGATCAATAATTTTATATTGATTAGGTTTTAATCCAATATTCGTTAATTCACGAGGATGTCCAAGAATTAAAAGGGTTTTAGGGGAAGAATTTTCAACCTCTGGACTGTTAATATAGTTAATCGCATCAGTCGGTTCAGGAGCGTATTGAACCGGATGTTGAGTATAAAAAACTAAACTGGGTTTTTTAAAGCCAACCATCATTAATTCTTCTCCTAATTTTCGCTCTTGTACAACGGTTTGGGCGAGATGTCTTAAAGGTTCTTGACGATGGTGATCAAGTAAACTATAGGTAGGAGTTGCTGCCCAGATAAAAAAGACAATAAATCCTAAAATATTAACGATAAAAATTCCTGAAATTCGCCGTTTCCACCCACTTATGATTATTCCTATTGTGGTTATTCCCCAGATTAAAGCAGATCGATTTAGGAGTCCAGAGGTTTGTAAATCCGTTCTAAAATTGGGCATATCTGCATCATATCCTAGCAGGTTTTTACTAAAATAACTAACAATTGAAGCACTAAAAACCAATATAATATTGAAAATGATAGATAGAGAAAACGCTTTAGGAATAGCACCAGCTAAACTAACATTAGGATTAACAAGATGATTGTTTTTTATTAGATTGTGCCAAAATAGAGAAATTAATAAAGCTGAAGCTGGTATCAGAGGTAAAATATAACTGGGGAGCTTGGTAACAGCTACAGTAAAAAAGATAAAAATTACAGCAAACCAAAAAACAACAAATAATGGCAATTGTTGAATTCGAGCTTGACGTTGCCAACATCGGCGTTTCCAAAATTTTGTTGAAGCGATCGCAATAGGTAAATAAACAGAAAATGGAGCAAACCCTATTAAAACCACAATAAAATAGAAATACCAAGGAGCTCCATGGCGATTAACAACGCTGGTAAATCGTTCAAAATTGTGATAACCAAAAAACGAATTAATATAGCTTTGACCATTAATCAAAGTGACTAAAATATACCAAGGCAGAGTCATCACAAAAAAAATTAAGCTTCCTTGCCAAAGACGCATTTCTTGTAAAACTTGGTATCCTTTTCCAATATAAATTAAAAATGAACCAATAATTAAAATCGGTAAAACAATTCCCACAGGGCCTTTGGTTAAAACCGCTAAGGCGACTAAAATATAAAAAGCTAAATACCAATAATTTGCTCGATTTTGGGGTAGAGTTAAATTTTTAAGTCCTACAGAAGAATATTCTTGAAATTCTGACTCAGATATTTTCACTTCATCAGTTGCATATCCTAGAAAAAAAGCCAATAAAGCTGACCCCATACAACCTGTTAATAACATATCCGAAACCCCAATTCTTGCCCAAGCCACAATTTCAGGATTAAAAGCCATCAATATAGCCCCCATCCAAGGTAAAGGATGCAAAAGAACTGTCCTGAAACGAGGTTTATAACTGGGAGAAATTAAGCCTTGTATTTCTTGTTTTTTAACGGTATAAAATTGCGTTTTCTGAACATAATAACTTAACGTATAAAATCCCAAACCAATTAGAATAAAAGCCGAAACTGCCGAAGGCAGACGAACCCCCCATTCATTGACCCCAACTATTTGATAAGCAATTGCCATTAACCAATAAATTAAAGGCGGTTTATCAAAGCGAGTTTCTTCATTAAAATACGGAGTAATCCAATCCCCTGTGACTAACATTTGACGGGCAGCTTCTGCAAATAAAGGTTCGGTTTCATCCAATAAACCCAGATTCCCTAAATTCTGAAAAAAAGCCAACCCACCGATTAAACCCAAACCCAAAATCACCAGGATAAATGGAAACCAACGGGTTTTAATTTGATTTGAAAAAAGGGTTTTAATCTCTCGATCTGAACTTAGTTTCATGGGGGAAGGACACAGGTGGTAACTGTTGACTGCTTTGCATTGAGCTTGTCGAAGTGTTGGCTGTTGACTAACACCCAACTCAATATATCAATTAGTTATTATCACCTATTTGGGCAACCGAAATAATATTACTATTGCCTATTTTCCAGATGAAAATTCATCCAGTGTCCTAGTGGGTTGTATGACCAACTGCCATTCCTTACTTTCAGGTTTCCAGACTGGGAAGGGGGTTTCCCCGACAATATAAGGCCCCCAGTAATAGCGAGAACCATCCGGTGCAAAAACAATCAAAATATCGCCAGATTTGAGAATTAAATCTTTTTCTGGGAGGGACAAAATCAACCCTTCTTGACTGCCTTCTTCCGGCGCAAAATCCCAATGGACGGGTTCGGTGTTGCCCACAGATGAACGAGTGAGTAAGGCTACACGCACCGGATGTTCCGTGAGGTTACTGACTCGGAATGACCCTTGGTGAGGGTTTGTGGAACTGGCAGGAGGTGACAGTTTGGGGGAATTATGCCCCAATTTGGGAGAAGGAACAGGGGGTCTTTCTGACGCAGGTGGCGCTGGAATAGAGGTTTTAGGAAACGTTGTTGAGAGGGGGGCTGAGAGAGATAAGGCCACCTGTTCGGAAGATTTTCGTTCCGTTGACTGGACACAATAGCGAAATAAGAATTGCCTTAAACTAATTAAAGTTAATAAAATAGTTCCAGTAATTAGAAAGGCTGGATACAGTTTAGCTTTCATAATCTTTCGTTTTAAACTTGATCATTAATTCCATTACTCTCTACACCGTCTTTTATGCAAAATACCCGTCTCAATCGACTTGTAAATGTTATTAATGCACAACTTGGACGATGGTTGTTAAATCCTTGGCGACGGATTTCGCTGCTGATCATTAGTTTATTATTGGGTTTTGCCCTAGCATTAGCGATTTCTTCGGTAGCGGGACAAAAAGCAAATATAGATGTAACTGTGGCTTTAATGGTGTCTATCCTAGTAGAAGGTGTTAACTGGTTAGCCTACAGTAGTCCCAACCGTTTGCGACAATCCTTTTGGGTCGAAAACCTGAATGCACTTAAAATGGGTGTGAGTTATGGGTTATTTCTGTTAGCATTGATGTTAGGTTCATAAAATGAACGTTTTTCAAGTTTTTGTGATTGTCTATGATAGAAATTCTTCAAGCTTGGGCTCATGGACAACCTCCCCATGTCACAGATTTAGAACTTTTAGAACAGTGGGAACTGTCTGATTCTAAACGAGCAATATTGTGGGGAATCACACCTGAAACTGTTAAGTTGAAACTACAAGGGCGATCACATCTTTTCTGTAGACTCTTTCAAGAAAATCTTGATTTCCCTTTATTATCCCAACAGTTAGAAACCCTTTGGAAGTTTTGGCTTCCGTTTGCGACCCAACTAGCTGAGTCTCGTCAACAGCTAGGTCGTCCTCTGGTTCAAGGAATATTAGGAGGACAAGGCACCGGGAAAACAACCCTAGCGAAAGTCTTAACTTACATTTTGTCTCTTTTTCACTATGACACAATCAGCTTGTCCTTAGACGATCTGTATAAAACTTATTTAGAACGTCAACAGTTACAAAGGGTCGATCCCCGTTTAATTTGGCGGGGGCCACCGGGAACCCATGATGTTAAATTAGGAATACAGGTGTTAGAACAATTGCGTCAACCCTTACCGGGTCAAACCATTGCAATTCCTCGATTTGATAAGTCTTTATGGCAGGGTGCTGGCGATCGCATTTCATCGGAATTTGTTACAGAAATCGATATTATTTTATTTGAAGGCTGGTTTGTGGGATGTAGACCCATTGATCCAGAAGGATTTAACTCTGCACCTGAACCGATTATTACCCTCGCCGATCAACAATTTGCCAGGGATATGAATGAACAGTTAAAAGAATATATTCCTTTGTGGGAAAAATTAGATCAATTAATGATTTTAAATCCAGTCGATTATCGATTATCAAAACAATGGAGAATTCAAGCTGAACATGACATGATTTCAACCGGAAAATCAGGCATGACCGATGCCGAAATTAGTCAATTTGTTGATTATTTCTGGAAAGCCCTCCATCCCCAATTATTCATAAACCCATTAATTAAAAATCCAGAATTAGTCAACTTAATTATAGAAATCAACCCCGATCATTCCCTTGGCAATATTTCCAGAAACCAGTAAACTGATAACTGTTAACTGATAACTGATAACTGATTAAGATCGTCTAATATTAAAACAACACCATTCTTGCCGCCGCCATAAGGTAGCGACAACCCAACCATTTTGCTCTAAAGTATCTGCAATAGGTTTAGCTTGATCCATTAAAATACCGCTTAAAACCGCCCAAGTATTTTTCTTAGAGATGGCATTAAATTGAGGAATTAAATCAATAATAACTTCTGCTAAAATATTACAAACAATACCATCAACAGGTTGTTCTGCCACCGAAATGATCTGTTCTATACTTCCATCTTGAATAATAATTTTTTCGGGTGGAATTTGGTTTAATTCACAATTTTCTTTCGTAGAACGAGTCGCTAAGGGATCATTATCAGCAGCATAAACCTTGGATGCGCCTAATAAAATTGCCCCAATTGATAAAATACCCGAACCACAACCAATATCTGCGATTACCGCTTGGTTAGGTTCTCCCCCTAATCGCATTTCTAAAGATTCTAAACACAGTTGAGTCGTGGCGTGGGTTCCGGTTCCAAAAGCAACCCCTGGATCTAAGCGTAATAAAATCCGATCCGAATGTTCAGGTAAGGTTAACCAAGCCGGATAAATTAAAAAGCGATCGCCAATGGGAGTCGGTTCCCAATGTTGTTTCCAAGCCGTTGACCAGTCCTGCTCATCAATTAAATCCCAAGTCACCGCAGGAATCGGGATTTCTAAACACAGAGCATCTTGACGTAACAATAAAGAAAGCGCCGCTAAATCCAGCAAATGGGCTTTTTCTTCAGGTAAATAAGCCGATACCAGACAGGAATTATTTTTAATTTGACAAGCCGTTCCCCGACAACCAAAAGATTCCATCCGCCAAAAGACCGCATCCTCTAGCGTCGGATCACACAATACTTTAATTTCCCACCAACTATTAGCCATAATCAGTTATCAGTGATCAGTCATCAGTGATCAGTCATCAGTCATCAGTGTAGAGATCTGCGATCGCCCGTTTCTACCCACTCATTAGACTTAACAATAACGGTCAACGGCTACCACTGATAACTGATAACTGATAACTGATCACTGATTAAAGCGTTACCGTATAAGCGTCGCGGATACCAGCGACTTTCATGATTTCCGCCAGTATTCCTTCCGGTAAAGGATCATCAAGGCTTAAGACCATAACAGCTTCACCCCGAACGATTTTACGTCCGACTTGCATACTGGCAATATTGACATTAAAGCTACCCAAAAGGGAGCCAATTTTGCCAATAATTCCCGGCATATCCCGGTGAAGCGTAAATAACATAAATCGGGTCGGGGGGACGTTAATCGGGAAATCGTCAACACTGGTAATCCGAATTTCCTGATCCCCTAATAAAGCTCCCGTCACTGAATGACTACCTAAAGAACCCTTCGCTTCTAAATGCAGTGATCCCGTGTAGTCCGTCAAGGCAGCATCACGGGTTTCAATCACTCGAATTCCCCGTTCTTTGGCTTCAATACTGGCGTTAACATAGTTCACCCGTTCGCGTAAAGCTTGGGACAGTAACCCTTTGAGGGCTGCCACAACCACCGCTTGGCTATTGGTTCCGGCCAATTCCCCTTGCAAACGCACATCTAGGAAATCTACCCGACCTCCAGCTAACTGACCGACTAAATTTCCCAGGGTTTCAGCCAGTTGCAGATAAGGTTTGAGTTTTTCCAACACATCGGGATACAACCCTGGAATATTCACCGCAGACCGGGCTGGTAAGCCCAGTAAGACATCCCGAATTTGTTCGGCAACATCGATCGCCACATTGACCTGAGCTTCCTCTGTAGAGGCTCCCAGGTGAGGGGTGAGGACAATTTTAGATCCCAATTCCCGCAGAGGAGAATCGGCTTCTAAGGGTTCATTCTCAAAGACATCCAGGGCAGCCCCCGCAAGTTGGCCATTTGTTAAGGCGACGGCTAAATCGGCTTCATTAATCACCCCCCCTCTAGCACAGTTGATTAAGCGGGCTGTCGGCTTCATTTTAGAGAAGACTTCCGCGTTAAACAGATGATAGGTTTCTTTGGTTTTGGGAATATGCAGCGTAATATAATCGGACTCCCGAATCAACAAATCCAAGTCCACTAACCGACAGCCAATTTGATCGGCCCGTTCTTGAGAAATAAAGGGATCATAGGCTAATAATTTCATCCCCATCGCTTTAGCCGCCGTCGCGACATGGGAACCAATTTTACCCAAACCCACAATACCCAGGGTTTTCTTATAAACTTCTACACCAATGAAGCTTTTACGATCCCACTTTCCACTTTTAACAGATTGGTTAGCATCGGGAATGTAGCGAGATAGAGACAGCATCATCGCCAAAGCGTGTTCGGCCGCAGCAATGGTATTTCCTTCGGGGGAGTTGACAACAACAATCCCTTTGCGGGTAGCGGCCGGAACGTCTACATTATCCACACCCACACCCGCGCGACCAATAATTTTTAAGTTATCGCCAGCTTCAATAATTTCTTGGGTGACACGAGTTCCAGACCGGATCATCAAAGCATCATACTCTGGAATAATCCGTACCAGTTCTTCGGGGGGTAAACCTATTCTGACATCCACCTGAGCGACTTGGCAGAGGATGTCTATACCAACTTGATCAATCGAATCGGAGACAAGAACCTTCGGCATGATTTAGGAAAATGGGTTGCAATAGCAGGAATCGAGATCTCATCCCCTGACAAAATCCGCTAGGGGGAGGTTCGAGAGAGTCTTCATGATCTATTCTCTCTCCCAAATTAACGGTCTATGTAAATACCGCAGTAGGTTATTTTAACTGTTAATGGGGTCTATCCACTGCGAATCCTTGGAAAAAATTTGGTTTTGCTCTAGGTGGGGCAGAGAACAAAGATGAGCCAGCTAGGGTTTGAGGGGTAGGGGGTAAGGATTGTGTAGACTAGCAATAGTATTAATGGCGTATTTTCATATTCTCCTATGAACTATCTTGTGACTGTCCTCTCCGATCGCGTGCAAGCAGAAACGGCTTATCTGGAATTAGAGAAAGAAGGAATTCCCCCGACTCAAATCACGATTTTAGGAAAAGGCTATAAAACGGCGGATGAATTTGGCTTAATTGATCCCAATGAAAGCGCCATTAAACAAGTAAAATTAATGGCAACTTGGTTAATTCCCTTTGGGTTTGTGGCAGGATTTACCTTTAGTTTGATTACGGGATTAGAGACCTTTGCTTGGGCGGGACAAGTTGGAAATCATTTAGTCGGCGCTGTTCTCGGTGCGATTTCCGGGGGGTTGGGTAGTGTAGTCGCTGGCGGCGGCGTGGGTTTAATTGTGGGGGGAGGGGATGCGTTACCCTATCGTAACCGCCTCAATGCTGGAAAATATTTAGTGGTGGTCACGGGTTCAGAAACCTTAATGCGGAGAGCCACTCGTGTTTTAAGACCCTTAGAACCAGAAAATCTGCAAGCTTATACGGTGGGAGATACAATGGTGTAAATGGGCGCAATTCTATCCGAGGATTTGTTGCTTTTGTCTCTAGGTATTTTTATGATTCTGGAGAAAAGTTTATCGAGTCTAAAGGGATTGAATTGTTGTTAAAAATGTTATCATCAATACCAATAAATTTTCTATTCCCGTTCACTTAAAATCGCCTAATGTTACCAAGAGATGAACTTCTAAAAGGCATTGAAAATCGAGAAAGTCTCGCACGGGTTCTCGATTTGGCAGAACAAGCGCTTAAAACGTGGGAAATTACCTTAACGGATTTTCTGTCTCCTCCTGAATTGGCGGAATCAGAAAAGGTTTTTAGTCGATTAACAGAAGTGCAGATGGTTGCCTGGGGAGGTTATCCCCAAGCGGAACGAAAACGTTTAGGAATTGCTCGATCTGATCTGCCTTTGGATTCTTCCCTGGTGAGCGTTGTGGTGTTAGAAATTTCGGGCAATTTTCTCTTTGATCCTGCCACCCATCGAGATTTTTTAGGTTCGATGTTAGGAACGGGAATTGTCCGCGATAAAACGGGGGATATTATTGTTTTAGGAGAACGAGGTGCTCAAACAATTGTTACCCCAGAATTAGCGGATTTTTTGGAATTAAATCTGACTCAAGTACGTTCTGTTCCGGTCAAGACTCAGCGCATTGATCCGAGTGAATTAAAGGTTAAGGAACCTAAGAAGAAAGAGTTAACAACGGTAGAAGCTTCGATGCGTTTAGATGCAGTTGCTTCTGCTGGATTTGGAATGTCACGCAGCAAAATGGTCAGTTTAATTGATGGGGGAGATGTGCGGGTGAATTGGAAGGAAATCACCCAAGCCAGTTATCAAGTGAAATCCGGTGATTTAATAGCAATTCGGGGAAAAGGACGTTTAGAGGTTAAGGATATTGTGATTACCAAAAAACAACGATATCGAGTGGAATTAACTCGGTATCAATAAAATTTAAGAGGGAACAGGGAATTACGAATTACGAATTACGAATTACGAATTACGAATTACGAATTACGAATTACGAATTACGAATTACGAATAGGGAATAGAAAGAATCTGGATTGGCTCATTTATTTTTGTTATAACCGTGTTTGGGTGGCTGCTATAAAAAAATTAGGAGGATATGAGTTATGAGACGACTTTATGATCAAGCTTTTGAAATTTTACAACAAGAAGTTAAACAGTGCGCTCAAAAGGACTTAGTGGGAGACGTGGGAGCGAAAATTGTTTTAAAACGATTAGAAAAAATGCGATTACAATCAGGAGAACCCCTGACTTTAGATGAATTAAAAGATTTAGTTTCTGATCAATTTCCGAACTTTAGTGAACCCGTTTTAAAAAAAGCAGCCAAAGTGAATCGCCCCCCTGGAGTTTTTTCTAAAATTGTTTTAGGAATGGCTGTTTTAGGCGGATTTGCCGGATTAGTTGCTCTAGCTAATTTACCTTATCCCATGATTCGTTTTCCGGTGGCTAAAACCTTTCCTATTTTATTACTTCCGAGCTATATTAATATGGATTATAACTATCGACAAGCGGTGTCATTAGTTGAACAATCCGATCAATTAATTAATCAAGCAACAGCCATTACAGATATTGAATTAGGGGTTGAAAAAGTTAAACAATCTCAAAAGCATCTGGATCAATTACCAGTTTGGTTTTTAGGCTATTATCCTCAAGCGTATTGTTCGTTTATGGGTTGTATGTGGCGATTTACCTTCGATGAATATGAAAGTGCTCGCAAGAATATAGGACGGATGGAATCTAAAATTTTTCAACAAAAAAATGCCTATCAGGAATATACAAAAGCCGAACAATCCATTCAAGAAGCACAGCAAAAATTCCAAAAACTTCCCCCAGGAAATGAACAACAACAAACCATTAAAGTTTGGCAAACCGCGATTGATCAATTAGAGAAAATTCCTCCCGAAACCTTAGCCGGAAAATTAGCGCAAAAACAGTTAGCAACAGCGCAACGGGATTTTCAACAACAACTTGGATTTGTGGCGGGAAGTATTAAAGGAAATACGTTAATTGATGCGGCGATGCAATTTGCCAGTCAAGCTGCAAAAGCTTCTCAAAATCCGCCTCACACTGCTCAAGAATGGCAACAAGTGATTAAATTATGGGAGGAGGCAATTCGTCGGTTAGAACAAGTTCCGACGGAAAACCCCAGCTATTCAGAAGCTCAGAAAAAATTAGCAGAATATACAACAAATTTAGGAATATCTCAAACTCGATTACAAACTGAAAAAGATGCTGTTGAGTTAGTTAAACAAGCAAAATCTGCTATTGCTCAATGGCAAAAATTAGCTCGTTCTAAAGACCCTGATATTGGTGCTTTAATGAGTCAATTAACCGATATTATTAATACTTTAGAACAAGTTCCAGCAGGAACAACAGTCAGTCAAGAATCTCAGAATTTATTACGTTCAGCCCAACATACCTGGGATAAGTTATCTCTAAATTGATTTGACAATTTTGCTGATTTCTGTACCACTCTATTAATTTTGAAGAAATCAGGTTTATAATTCTCCATCTTTTATGATACATTAAAAATTCAGACAAAAAGTTGATATTTTCAGACGGTTTTCCAGAAAATTAACCTCTATAATTATGGCTCAAACACCACAGAATCCTTCTGATTCTCTCTCCGGGACACCAGATTCTTCGGCGGACACAGCAAATTTAATACAGTTATTACGTCGTAAACAAGGAAATTGGGTCGAGTGGGGTGAAGCTTGTGCTCAGTTACAAAAATCCGGTTACAATCCCCAACAAATTTTTGAGGAAACCGGGTTTGAACCCATTCAACAAAATCAAGTGATTGTGGCGGCACAGGTTTTTAGCTCTTTAGTCAAAGGCAATTTAGCACTTGAAATTCAATCTTATTTTCAACGCAAAGGAAGTGATATTTTATATGAATTTCGGATTCTGAACCAAGGGGAACGAGTCAGGGCTTCAGAATTTGCAAATCAGCGTCAATTAGATGCCGATGAAGCGAAAGAATTAGCGAAAGCAATCAAAGAATTTTCTCGATTTTCGACTGCTCCAGACGGTTTTTCTCATCATCCTGGGGATATTTTAGCTTATTACGCTTGGAAAGCCGCCCGACAACATCATGATTTACAACAGCGCTCACGGTTAATTGCAAAAGGGTTAAAATATGCTCATTCCCCAACAGCTAGAGAAAAAATTGAACAACTGTTAACCGATTTTTCAGTGACGACAAAACGCTCTGCTCCTCGTTTACCGATTTATCGTTTAGAAACAGAAGAAGATATCCCTCGTTTAATTCCAGTTGCGGGTGAATTTCCGATTTCATTATCAGACTTTAATACTGTTCCTTTAATGGAAGAAATCGGTAAATTTCGTATAGTTAAATCGTCAGGAAATGCCGCTTGGGTGGCTGTTCCAGGGTGGCAAGTGGTGATGAAAGCAGAAGATCCCGTTGCCATTTTAGGAAATAGCGCTAATTTACCCCATCCCCTACCGAATAAATCGGAATCTGTTTTAATAATTGTAGATCGCGCTCAACGGCAATGGGATACTGATGCTTATTTCTTAGTAGAAGGCTCCGATCATTTAGAATTACAATGGTTTGATGAAAACCCGTCAACCCTATTACTCGGAAAATTGATTTTGGTAGTTCGTCCCAAAAAAGTATTAGATGAGGATCAAATTCATGATGTTTGGCAAACGGATGAATAATTAAGGGTTGAGTTTTATGAAGAAACCAAGTTCTTAAGTTGTGCGAGCGTCCTCGCTCGCTATTTACCCCCAAATCTTATAAACGGTTTAGGATTTTAACTTTATTTTATTTTATTCTGACGATACCAACGATAACCATAAACTGCGCCTCCTAGGAGGAATAAATAAGGACTAAAGGCTAATAACCATAAAGTTAATCCTACTAATAACCAAGTAAATTCTCCCATTGTATGGGTCGCGCTTCCCCAAGTTTCTTGTATTCTTAATCCCAAATTATCAGGAGTAGAAGCAGCAGAAACTGGCGATTCAAGGGTTAAATTAATTGTGGAATAAGCGACTTGATTTTGTAAATTTCTTAACTGAGCATCAATGCGTTCAATGGATTCTCGAATGGTACTTAATTCATTAGCGGCTTTGAGAACGTCCCCAACGGAACCCGAACGCTCCATAATTTTTAAGATCATGTCTTCCGATTTGCGTAAATTTCGTAGTCGAGCTTGAAAATCGACTAATTGATCAGAAACATCCTCGGCTGTAATCATTTGATTTTCCACCGTTCCTAATTTTGCTAACGCATTTAACGTTGTTTCTAACCGTTGCTGGGGGACTCTAAACTCTAAATAAGCGGTTTGACGCTGACTATTATCAGCCGATTTTTGAGCTTCAAATTTTAAAATATCTCCTTGTTGTTTCTGGATAATGGTAGTAATTGATTCTGTCGTTTGATGAATAGATTCCACTACTAAAGTCAATTGAGCACGTTTAATCAGTTGAGATTGTTTTTTAGGTTCTGGGGTCGTTTGTTCCGGTGTAGAATTAGCCATTTCGCGGGTATCTGCTGGGGCTAAAGGTGCAGTGGCGGGAGAACTCATTGTCGCTTTATTCGCCTGACTGCAACTTGATAAGGCTAAAATTGATACCATTAATCCCAGACAAAATCCTAGCTTTGATGCTGTCCGAGAGCCCATTTGATTCGTATTCATGGCGTTACCTTCCTCAAAAAAAGAACCCGATATTACAGCAATATCCTTTTAAAATTTACTGTTTCCTGATAAAATTTTAAGCGATATCCCTATAACAATATGTCTAATTTAACCTTTTATTGTTAATAACTCCTTTAATATTGCACCTAAAATGACAGACGATTTTGACCTGGATCAAGTTTCCTCCCTCGATTCTCTATCAACCCCAGAAACGGAATTGACGGTTTCTGATGGGACAATAACGAATTCCTTAGAAAATATTGAGAAAGTTCGCGCGTTTCGAGCCGAAAAAATTAAAGAAATTTATCAAAGTTTACGTCCAGGTCAACAACAAATGGCGGATTGGAATGGAGGGCCATTAGCGATTTCTGCGGTTCCAGGGGCGGGAAAATCAACAGGAATGGCGGTTGCTGCTGCTTTAGCGATCGCTCATTATCAACTCCATGCTCATCGTCAATTAGTGATTGTGACCTTTACCCGTTCAGCCGCTGCCAATATTCGAGCTAAAATTACTGAAAAACTTAAAGACCTTAAATTACCTTTAGGCGGATTTGTTGTTCATACTTTGCATGGTTTAGCGTTAAATATTGCTCAAAAACATCCTGAATTATCAGGATTAAATTTAGAGAATGTCACTTTAATTTTACCCACTCCTAGTAATCGAATTACTCGCACCTGTGTTGAGCAGTGGATTACTGCCAATCCTCGTCATTATCAACGGTTAATTGAGGGGGTTCAATTTGATGGAGAAGAAACAGAAAGGTTAAGAAGGCAATCGGTTTTACGAACAGAAGTTTTACCGAATTTAGCTTGGAAAGTGATTCAAGAAGCCAAAAGTTCAGGACTGCAACCGCAAGATTTAAAAGAAATTTCAGAACGAATTCCTGATGATTATGAGATTTTAAAAATTGCTGGGGGATTATATGAAAATTATCAAACTTTATTGCGATCGCAGAATTTAATTGATTATGATGAAATGATTTTAGCTGCCTTGCGAGTTCTAGAAAATCAAGCAATTCGTCAATTTTGGCAAAATCGAGTATTTGCTGTATTTGAAGACGAAGCTCAAGATTCTACGCCTCTGCAAAGTAAACTCTTAAGAATTTTAGCTCGGTCTTCTGAGTCAATTAGTGATGATTTAGAGACTTTAAATTTAGTTAGAGTCGGTGATCCTAATCAAGCAATTAACTCTACTTTTACTCCGGCTGATCCCATTTATTTTAGGAATTTTTGTAATGAATGTGAACAGTTAAAAAAATTAGCGACAATGGATCAAGCCGGAAGAAGTAGCTGCATTATTATTGATGCGGCTAATTATATGTTATCGTGGGTGAATCGCTCCAAATTAGCGGGAAATGAACAACCTTTTCGAGAGCAAATGATTCGGTTAGTGGGATGGAATGACCCTCAACCCAATGCAAATCCACCCGCTTATGATCGAGGCTTAGAACTGTGTGAACCTGCGGATATTTATCAAACGGTTGAGTGGATTGTGCAACGAATTGTAACAATTTTGAATCATGATCCTAAAGGAAAATTTGCTATTTTAATTCGAGAAAATAAACAAGGAGAGTTTATTTCTAACCTTTTAAATAACCCCAAATCATACAATATTAACATACCCGAAGATTTTAAAACTAAAATCCGCATTTATGATGCGTCTCAACAGGCACGAAATTCTAAAATTCCTGAAGAAATGTTAGCCTTATTGCAATTTTTAGATCGTCCCCATTCACCGGATTATTTAAAATTAGCGTTAAAAGTCTTAGGTGATCGCAATTTAATTCCGAATTTAGATTATAATAAAATAGCAATTCATCCCGAAGAATTTCTTTATCCTGGCCCCCTTGATCCGCCACAGCCTCCAGAAATTCGTCAATGTCGTTATTTTTGTTGTCAATTATTGCAAGCGCGTTTAGAACTACCTCCCTATCAATTAATCTCTTTTTTAGCGTTATCCCTGCGCTATGAACGAACGGAATTAGCAACGGCCGATAAATTAGCTGAACGCATTGGTCAAAAAACTTTTGGTAGCCATTCTATGGGGACTATTTTAGAAGTTTTGAATGATATTGTCAGTTCAGAACGATTTGAACCCGTTGATATTGATGAAGAAACTTCTAAAGAAAGTCCCTACACCCGTGACGGTCAATTAACTTTAATTACCATGCACAAAGCCAAAGGATTAGATTGGGATTATGTGTTTCTTCCCTTTTTACAAGAGTCTACAATTCCGGGGAATTTACGAGTTTTACCGCAAACGAAATTTTTAGGAGAATTAACCCTTTCTGAAGTCGCTCGTGCTCAAATTCGAGCCGCATCTCATGGACAAGAATTAATTCCTGATGTGATGACTGCATGGGAACAAGCCAAGGATTTAAAAATTGCCGAAGAATATCGGTTACTCTATGTCGCCATGACCAGAGCTAAACGTTTTTTATGGATGTCTGCATCGCGTTTTTCTCCCTACACTTGGCATAAACCCGAAAATCAGCAAGAACAAAAACCCTGTCCGGTTTTTATTGCTTTAAAACAACAATTTCCTCAACATTTTTTAGAGAAATATTAAAAAATAGAAGAAAGAGTTGGTTCTATTTTCGGTTTAATTTCAGCATCAAACCCCGCAGATTTTAAGGAATTTAGAGTTGCTTCAGCATTCTGTATCCAGAAGTCACGACCTAAACAAACCCCTTTATAATTATGTTGAAATTCTCCTTTCACTGTAGCCACAATGGGAATATTAGCTTGTTGTTGATTACCGGATGATTGTTCTTTGAGAAGTGCATGAAGTTTTTGTAAGCGGGTTAAATCATAAATTTCCTCAAGTTTTAAATGTAAAAGTACCATAATTTTTGATTCCTCTACTTCCAAATCTTCTAATAAAGGAGTTGGGAGTTTTTCACGACGAGGGAGAGTATTGGCGAATTGTAATTCATCAATAATCAACTGAGTTTTATCTTCCTGTTTATCAATTTTTCCTGTAATTAAAACCACATCATTTTCACCGGGAAAGGTCTTTATTTCTTGATAAGTTCTAGGAAAAACAATCGCCTCCATTTGTCCGGTTAAATCTTCAATTTGTAAAAATGCCATGCGATCGCCTTTTTTAGTGGTATGCAGTTTAATCGAGGTAATCACAACAACGACTTTAACTTTTGATTTTTTACCCGTTAATTCTTGTAAGGTGACTCGTTCCTCTACAATAATAGATTCTAAGATGGATTTTAACGGATGTTCAGAAACATAAAATCCCAGTAATTCTTTCTCAAATTGTAGTTTTTCTTGAACCGTAAAATCTTCAATTTTTGCAGGTTTTGGTGCATCTTCATGGGTATTAATTGTATTCGTTCCTCCCCCTAAAAGATCAAAGATACTTTGTTGACCAACAGCCCGATCTTTAGCTTTACTTTGCGCCCAAGAAATTAATTTATCTAAATGATCAATAGCTTGGCGACGGTTGGGGTTCAATTTATCTAAAGCACCACATTTAATTAAAGATTCTAACGCACGGCTATTGACAACTTGTAAATTAATGCGATCGCATAAATCAGGATAACTTTTAAATTCTCCCCCTTCTCGACGCTCTGCTAATAAATGTTCTATAGCACCTTCTCCCACATTTTTAATCGCAGATAGTCCAAAAATAATACTATTATCGGAGGGAGTAAAATCCATACCCGAAAGATTAATATCCGGCGCAATTACTTTAATCCCTAAAGATTTTTGGCAAGATTCAATATACTTTTGAATTTTATCCGTATCTCCACTATTGGCACTTAATAAAGCCGCCATATATTCAACAGGGTAATTAGCTTTTAAATAAGCGGTTTCATAGGTAACATAGGCATAGGCCATTGAATGGGATTTATTGAAGCAATATTCGGCGAATTGAACCATTTGCTCAAATAACTTTTCTGCCAATTTTTGCTGGACTCCATTTTTGGTTGCACCGTCAATAAAGAGTTCCCTTTGCTTCTGCATTTCTTCTGCTTTCTTTTTACCCATACAATTGTGGGCAATAAAATTATTAGCAATAAAATTATGAGTTTCGGGAATACTTAAATCAAACACTTCTTCTTTGCCTATATACTTAATTTCAACAATTTCATCCCAAAAAACATCCGATTCTGCGATCGCTTTTAATTGGTCATTTTGAAAGGCTATCGCAAAATTTTCCACACGATGACGAGATAGACTACGAGAGGGTGTTTTCTGGACTGGACTCTTTGTGGATAAATGACCGTCTCCAATTAAATACGCGACCAACTTGATTTGAGCATCTGATATTTTACTTTGATTTGTAATCGGGAGAGTTTTTGCTAAACCCACGCGATCGCCAATTTTAAAGGCTTTTAAGGGTTGCCATCCTAAGACTGTATAGAAAAGATGATCGTCAGTGGCTTTAATTTGGTGATTTGTTTTCGTGGTAATTTGCCAAATATCCTGAACTCCATTTGGATGAATTTCCGTGATGGGTTGTTGCGTAATTTTTTGAGTATTAAGATTGAGAGAAAAGACTTTTCTACCTAACCAATATTCAGGAGATTGTGCAATTTCTTTTAAGGAAACTAAGTTTCCGGTAGCAGCATCTAAAATTTCCGTAGATCCACTCAAACATCGGCGAAGAATATCCGCTTGACCTAAAGAATAGCCCGCTAAATCTTGAGCTAATTTCATAATTTGTTCTTGAAAGCATAAAATTCCATAGGTTTCTTTTAAAATCGGTTCTAACATCGGGTGATCATAGCGAATTTCATCCCGTCCATGTTTACGATCAATAAATTGGGGAATTAAACCTGCATCTAACGGCCCCGGACGATATAAGGCTAAAATAGAAGAAATATCATCTAAACAGGATGGTTTGAGTTTTTTAACAATATCCATCATCCCAGAAGATTCTAGCTGAAAAATTCCATCTAAATCCCCTTTTTCTAATAATTTATAAGTTTTCAATACATCTTCGGGTAACTTTTTATGGGTTTTATAAGCGTCTTGCGCTCTCCTTTCTACATCAGAAGGTAGTTTTTCAGGATCAATTTTATGATGATATTTTTCTTCAATATAATCAACCGCTTTTTGAATCATGGTTAAATTCTTTAACCCCAAAAAGTCCATTTTTAACAATCCAACCGCCTCTAAATCCTCCATATAATATTGAGTAATCACCGCCCCATCATTATTACGTTGGAGGGGAACAATTTCGTCTAAAGGTTGTTTAGAAATCACCACACCCGCCGCATGAACTCCGAAGGTTTTGTTTGTTCCTTCGATGCGAATTGCCATATCTAACCATTGTTTAACTTTAATCGTTCCGACTTCATCCCCTGCATCATTATGAATGGCAACATCTTCATGATCATAAGCTTCTTTGAATTCCGGCGCGGGACTTTGATCGGAAATCATAACTTTTAAACGGGTCGGTTTTCCCCGTGAAACCGGAATTAATTTTGCCATTTGATCGGATTTTTTATAAGAAATTCCTAATACCCTGGCGACATCTTTTAACACCGCTTTAGAGGTCATCCGGTTAAAGGTAATAATTTGGGCTACCTTATCTTCGCCATATTTATCAGTCACATATTTAATCATTTCGTCTCGCCGTTCAATACAAAAATCCGTATCAATATCTGGCATAGATTTTCGTTCAGGGTTTAAAAATCGTTCAAATAATAAACCATGATGCACTGGATCAATATTGGTAATTCTTAAGGCATAAGCCACTAATGATCCCGCCGCAGAACCTCGTCCTGGCCCAACAGGAATATTGTTATCTCTGGCAAATTTAATATAATCCCAAACGACTAAAAAGTAGGTGGAAAACCCCATCTGTTGCATCATTTTAAGTTCATATTCTAAGCGCTCTTTATAGATAGGTTTAATCTCGCTTCGAGTTTTAGCATTCATCCGTTCTAATAACCCTTTCCAAGTCACTTCTTCTAAGTAAGTATCCGCCGTATGATCACTTGGAATAGGATAGTCAGGGATACGAGGTTCTCCTAAAATACCCTTATAGGGTTCAACTTTATTAGCAACTTCTACGGTATTATTAATGGCTTCTTCAATAATGTCATCGGATAAATGATCCCGAAAGAGTTGCGCCATTTCTTCAGCAGATTTTAAATATTCTGTGCCGCTGTAGCGCATTCGTTTTTCTTCATTAATTAATTTTTGGGTATTAATACAAAGTAACGCATCATGAGCTTCCACATCATTACAAGAGATAAAATGGGAATCATTGGTAGCGACAATTTTAATATTTAATTCTCGACTAATATTAACAATCTCAACATTAACCATCCGATCTTCAGGAGAACCATGATCTTGAATTTCTAAATAAAAATCCTCTCCAAATACATCTTTATACCATTGGGCAACTTTTCGCGCCACATCATACCGTCCTTGTAAAATTGCCTGGGGAATTTCTCCGCCTAAACAAGCACTGGTAACAATTAACCCTTCATGATATTGTTCTAATAGCTCTTTATTAATACAGGGACGTGCAAAAATGCCTTTTCCTTGAAATCCTTGCAGGTGTGAAATGGTCGTTAATTTAACTAAATTTTTATACCCTTGGGTATTTTTTGCTAAGACGACTTGATGATATTTTTTCCGTCGAGAATCTTGAATAGCAACATCTCCATTAACCACATACATCTCATTGCCAATAATGGGTTTAATATTCTTATTTCGACAGGTTTTAATTAACTCAATTGCCCCATACATGACACCATGATCGGTGACAGCGATCGCAGGCATTTCTAACTCTAATGCTCGATCAATTAATTGAGGTAATTGAGATGCACCATCGAGTAAACTATAATCACTATGAATATGTAATCCTACAAAAGACATGGTTGAGTTCCTTGATTAAATTAAACTTAAAAATAATTGAGATAAAATGATTGACTTCCGTAATATTAACACAGTTTGGGCTTCTGTATTTGTAGAAACACTCGCTCAATTAGGATTAAAAACTGCTATCGTTTGTCCCGGTTCCCGTTCCACTCCTTTAACGATTGCTTTTGCTCAACATTCTAGCATAGAAACGATTCCGATTTTAGATGAACGGTCTGCCTCATTTTTTGCTTTGGGAATTGCTAAAAAAAGCGGAATTCCGACGGCTTTAGTTTGTACGTCAGGAACCGCAGGAGCCAATTTTTATCCTGCTATTATAGAAGCAAAAGAAAGTCGAGTTCCCTTATTAATTTTAACAGCAGATCGACCCCCAGAATTAAGAGATTGTCATGCAGGACAAACCATTGATCAAGTAAAATTATACGGCACTTATCCGAATTGGCAAACAGAATTAACGGTTCCCAGTTTAGATTTAAAATTATTACGTTATTTACGCCAAACCTTAATTTATGCTTGGGAGCGATCGCAATTTCCCATTCCGGGTGTTGTTCATCTGAATATCCCTTTTCGTGACCCGTTACATCCCATTTATCAATCAGAAACAGAAGATTTAAAAGCTATCTTTCCTAATGATTTTTTTGATCCAATTACTCCATTAAAATCTTCCCTGTTTTATAGCTTTAATCTATCTAATTATTTAAAACAATGGTATAATTATTCTCAAGGGATTATTATTGCTGGTGTAGCTCAACCGCAAAATGCAGAGGGTTATTGTCAAGCGATCGCCCATCTTTCTCAACACTTAAATTATCCCGTTTTAGCCGAGGGATTATCCCCCATTAGAAATTATTCTAACCTGAATCCCTATTTAATTTCAACCTATGATTTAATCCTGAGAAATCCAACCTTAGCCGAAAAACTTGCACCTCAAGTGGTAATTCAAATTGGAGATTTACCCACCAGTAAAACCCTGAGAAACTGGCTAGAACAAAAACAACCAGACTATTTTATCCTTGACCCTAGCTATCAAAATTTAGATGGGTTACATGGAAAAACAACTCATTTGAGGATACCGATAGAACAGCTATCAGAAGAAATTCATCACCAAGAAGATACAGATACCTTAAATTTGACTGGATCTCAATTCTATTGTCATCTATGGTGTGAGTTAGAAGCTAAACTAAAAACAGTTATTAATCAAGAATTTGAAGCTATTAATTTATTAATAGAACCTAAAGTTGCTTGGTTATTGCCTCAAATTCTACCTCAAAACACCCCCATTTTTATTGCTAATAGTATGCCAGTAAGGGATGTAGAATTTTTTTGGAGTCCTAATTTGTTAAATATTCAACCCTTTTTTAATCGCGGTGCTAATGGAATTGATGGAACTTTATCCACAGCATTAGGAATAGCCCATCATCATCAGCAAAGTAGTATTTTATTAACAGGTGATTTAGCTTTACTTCATGATACCAATGGATTTTTACTTAGAAATCAATTCATCGGACATTTAACGATTATTTTAATTAATAATAATGGCGGTGGTATTTTTGAAATGTTACCGATTTCTCAATTTAATCCCCCCTTTGAAGATTATTTTGCAACCCCTCAAAATATTAATTTTGATCAATTAGCTGCAACCTATAAAATTGAATATGAAAAAATCCTATCCTGGGAACAGTTGAAACAACGATTAAATCCCCTTCCTGATAGTGGAATTAGGATTTTAGAAATTCAAACTAATCGCAAAATTGATGCAAAATGGAGGCAAAAATATTTACAGCAGTTTGCAGATGAATTAAACTTTTAGAAACCGGGTTTCTCGAAGAAACCCGGTTTCTGAAGTTGCCAAACTCTTCGGCGTTTTTGCCCCATTGGAATAGTAGGAAATTCATCAAGAAATACAATTTCAGGGATCTCACAGTGCAGACGTTCAAAAAGCGATCTTAACGATTTCCTAACCTCTTCTTGAATCACATCTTTTTCTCGATTTCTAACTTTCAAAGCAACTTCTATGCGATTTAAACTTAACTGCATCACTTGATAATCTTCAATATTTGTAGAAACCATAACAATTGCCCTGCGAATAAAATCAGGAAAAATTGTTACCCATTCATTAGTAAACTTATGATGAAGATAAAAAATATCATCCTGTCGTCCTTCAATTTGTTCAATTGCCATAAATACTGACCCACATTGACAAGGCGTTTTTCGTTCAACTAAAATATCATTGAGACGATAACGAATAATCGGTTGCGTTGTGCGTCTAAAATCGGTTATAATCGGCATAAATCGAGATTGATGATCATCTAAATAGTCTTTCTGAATAGCAACAATATCCTCATTCAGATGTAAAGTTCCATAGTTACAGGTATAACCTAAAAATCCTTCTGTACATTGATAAACTTGATGAATCATTTGATTAAAAACACTGCTAATATAATCTGCATCTAAAGGATCTAGAACTTCTGCAACAGAAACTATTTTTTTCGGTGATATTTTTAAACAGCCTTGTTTTTGAGATGTAGCTAATAATCGTAATAAAGAAGCAGGTGCAACTAAAATTGTGGGTTGATAATGATTTAAGCGTTGAATATGGTTGGTAATTAGGTCTAATAAATCAAAGAATTTGAATTGTAAACGCCGACTTTTTACCGTTTCATATAATCGACTATTTGCCCTTAGAAAAAATGCAATTTTCTCAGGATATAAAATAAAATTGGGTAATAATTTGGCTAAAATTGTTCCCGCCCAAATCCATTGTTCTTGAGAACTAACTAAAAATAATCCTCGATTTCCACTGGTTCCCGTTGATAACCCAACAGTATAGCCACCTAAATTAGAGTTAAAATCTCGTGTTTGTTCAGCTTTTAAGGCTATTTCAAAGGCTTCTGAGGCTGAAATTTCAACGGTATTGAGTTGATCAAAATTTTCCATCATTTTTGCTTTATCAATCATCGGAAAATTTTGCCAATCAGAAATTTCTAAACCTTGATAATACTGTTGATAAAAGGGAGATTTTGGCAAAACCTTATTGAAAAACTTCTGAACCTGTTGATTTTGCCAAGTTAATAACTGTTCTCGGCTGTTGAATTGTCTAAAATATTTTGTTTGTAAATAATGTTGAAGAATGGTTAATGTGTGTTTCATTTTAATAATATACCTCGTAGGGTGCGTTTTACGCACCTTGAACTCTGTTGTATTAAATAATGTTGATGGTGCGTGCGCGTTGCTTACGCACCCTACATATTACAGATAAAATTCAGTAAATTTACGGTTTATTTTTATGATTTTATCCTCTATTCTGATATTGGGGACTTTGAGCGAGCACTTCTGCTGAACCCTTGATCAACATTTCTACCCGCTTCCATTCTCCACATTATTTTCTTTATCTGCTGCTTTCCATCTACCTCAAACACAAATTATGACGAATCAACCATCATTTGACCTAGCCAAACAAGGTAATCCGCAAGAAATTGCTAGATTAATCACTTATTTAATGACAGAACAAGAAATTATTGCTTTTGCAGAACTTAAGCAAGATTATCTTGAAATTAGCTTAGAGTCTACCCCTGTTCCTCGACAACAAGAATCTGTTGTAGTTGTTGAGAGGATCATGAAAAAATTAAACTGTCCTTATATTAAATCGGTTGTTATTAAAGGTAAAGAACTAGCACTAGAGGAACCGATTTGGACTGACTGTATTAGTTTAGAGCAAAAAACTAAACCCCATCAAAAAAAATCCACCTTCACTTTTTTTCAGTGGTTAAAATGGCCAGCTTGGTTTCCCTATCCCAATTCTTGGTTGAGAACCATTCTCCTAATCGTTTGGATTATCTCTGTTGCTAAAATTACCCTATTTTGGGGAGCATTGATAGGGGAATTAACTTCAGATATTGAAATTGATCCTCGACCGTTTTTACAAGCATTGGGAATCGCATTTTTAATCTCTGGAGTCATTTATTCCTACGCGCACCACTGGATTTTTAATCGATCATTGCGGTATTTTTCCCCTTGGACACCCCATTATAGAAGTTTATGGGAAGGAATTTATGCTTTAATCGTCTTCTTTTTATCTATACTCATTGTTTTAGGCGTTTTAATTCCCTTTTATCCAATTGAGAATTGCTATTCTTACATTATAGACAACTTTCAAGTTCAAGCGTGTCGTTTTGGAGATCATCAGCAATGGGTAGAATCAGCAGGATTATTACAGATTGTTTGTATTTTGTATCTCTATCAAATTGAATATCTGATTCGCCAAAATCCCCGACTTCAAAAAAATATGATTTTAATGGGATGTATTGGTTTAATTGCGGCGGTATCCATTCCTCTGTATTCTAAAAATATAGAAAATATTAAAATGGTACGTTCTTGGGTTGCTTCTTATCTTCCTGAAGGGGGAAAAACTGAAAAGATTGTTAATAAAAATAGCCCAACCCAAACTGAGGCTTATTTGAACCGTGATGGAATTACTCAAGAACAAATTCAACAACATCAAAGTCTTGTAGAGTCTAATCCCCAACCTCTAACTTCATCTTTAAAACCACCAGAACCTTATTTTCAACAAGGGTTAAATGAAGCGAATAGCGCAGCGTTATTAACACAAACTTCTAAATCAAAAGATGAATGGGAATTTGTCGCAAGTCAATGGGAAAAAGCAATTGAAAATATGAAAGCGGTTTCGGCTTCTGATGTTAATTATGGCAAAGCACAACAACGAGTTATTCAGTATCAAAAAAATCTGGATTATGCGCGTTTGGCTGCTAGTCGTGCTAAATAGTTATATTAGTTATATTAATCAACAATATTGATGGTGCGTGCGCTATGCTTACGCACCCTACTGGATTTGTGGTATTTAATAGGAGAATATAAGATGGAAATGATTCGGGTTTGATTTTTAATTATTATTTATTCTATGATATGATCATCATTAACTTGTACTGCTCCTATGTCTCTCACCGAAGAAATTTTATCTCAAATCCCTGGAAACCCTTTCAACGGTTTACGAAAAGCAGATGAACTATGGACGGGGTTAAAAAATAATAGTCTTCCTCTTCCTAATACCGTTAAACAGGAATCTCAACGGTTGGAAACGGTGGATTATGATGTTGTTATTTGTGGGGGGACACTGGGAATTTTAATCGGTACAACCTTAGTGATGAAAGGGTGGCGAGTTGCGGTATTAGAACGAGGTAAACTGCGAGGACGGGAACAAGAATGGAATATTTCTCGCAAGGAATTAGAGGTTTTGATTGACTTAAATTTATTATCTGAGGTAGAATTAAAAACTGCGATCGCAACGGAATATAACCCAGCCCGTTTAAGTTTCCCGAATAATATTGAAATTTGGGTGAAAGATGTTCTTAATATAGGGGTTGATCCCGTTTATTTATTAGAAACCCTCAAAAATCGGTTTTTAGAATTAGGTGGGATTTTATTAGAAAATACGGCTTATGAATCAGCTATTATTCATCCTGATGGAGTGGAGGTAAATGTAACCCAAATCCATTCCCCTCGCCTTGCAGGAGAGGGGTTAGGGGAGAGGTTAATTATTCTAAAAACCCGTTTATTAATTGATGCAATGGGGCATTTTTCCCCTTTAGTTCGACAAGCCAGACAAGGACAAAAACCTGATGCAGTGTGTTTAGTAGTAGGAACCTGTGCAACGGGTTATTCTAATAATGAAACGGGGGATATTTTTGCCTCTTTTACTCCTTTAGAAAATCAATGTCAATATTTCTGGGAAGCCTTTCCCGCCAGAGATGGAAGAACAACTTATTTATTTACCTATTTAGATGCTGATCCTCAACGGTTTAGTTTAGAATATTTATTTGAAGATTATTTTAAACTCTTACCTGATTATCAACAAATTGAACTGCATCAATTAACCTTTAAACGGGCGTTATTTGGGTTTTTTCCTTGTTATAAAAATAGCCCCTTAAAAATGCCTTGGAATCGTGTTTTTGCCATTGGAGATAGTAGCGGGAATCAATCTCCCTTAAGTTTTGGAGGCTTTGGGGCGATGGTGCGTCATTTAAAACGGTTAACCAATGGTATTGATCAAGCGTTAACAACCGATCAATTAAGCCAAAATGCTTTATCTTTATTACAACCTTATCAACCCAGTTTATCCGTAACTTGGCTATTTCAACGGTCGATGAGTGTGGGGGTTCAACAAACCATTAACCCGGAACAAATTAATCAGTTATTAGCAACAGTATTTCAAGAAATGGAACAATTAGGAGAACCCATTTTAAAACCGTTTTTGCAAGATGTGGTACAGTTTTTAGCCTTAACTCAAACCTTATCAAAAACAGCGATTAATCATCCCGGTTTAATTTTTAAAATTATTCCACAAGTGGGATTAATTAGTTTAATCGATTGGACAATTCACTACTGGAATTTAGGGATTTATACAGGTTTATATCCGTTTGCAAAAACCCTAAAACCTGCGTTCCAAAAATTACCACCTTCTTCTCAATACTATTATGATCGTTGGTTAGAAGCTTGGCAATATGGTTCAGGACAGGATTATGATTAAACACACCCAATCAATTATTGTAGGGTGCGTAAGCGATCAGCGCACGCACCATCAATATTGTTATTGAATCAAATCAATATTGTTATAGTGCTACGCGCAAGAGAACAGGGAACAGGGAACAGGGAACAGTTATTTAATCAAGTTTAAGGTGCGTGCGCTTTGCTTACGCACCCTACGTTTAAAAGGGGTTAAATGACTCCCAAACTGGATAATCCTAAAATCACACCCGCCCCTAAAATATGACCAAAACTTGTGGTTGCTAAAACCGCAGGTAAGCCAAACCCACCGAACATATTCGATGAGGGTAATTGAGGGCCAGAATTGGGGTGCTGGATGGAGAATTTACCAATGGCGATCGCTACAATATTGCACAAAATCATCACAATGGCGATGGTGGGACTCCAAGCGTGAGTAACGGGAGTGTTAGTAGCGGCGGCTAAAAGCATCATGGAATTATCTCCTAAAGTTTTTTAAACTGTAGCCAATGGAAATTAATCGTTATAGCTAAGATGTTTTACCAAACAACGGGAATTCATTTGCGTCCTTGTAGCAATACTTAACAATTTCTGATTAAAATTGCTATCCTAGTTTAAAGAAACGGCCCGACTCCGAGAAACCATAGATTTTAATATGACTGAACAGCAAACCCGCATCTGTATCCTTGGTGGAGGCTTTGGTGGACTCTACACCGCCTTACGTTTGAGTCAACTTCCTTGGGAAAAATCGCAAGAACCGGAAATTGTTCTGGTAGATCAGAATGACCATTTCTTATTTTTACCTCTGCTGTATGAACTGCTAACGGATGAACTCCAAGCTTGGGAAATTTCTCCAGCGTTTGAAGATTTATTAAAAGATACAAATGTGCGGTTTTGTCAGGGAGTTGTTAGCAAAATTGACATTGACAATAAACAAGTTAAACTGGAAAATAACACCTGTATTCCTTATGATTATTTAGTTTTAGCAATGGGAAGTGAAACGCCTTTAGATTTAGTGGCGGGTGTCAAAGATTATGCGATTCCTTTCCGAACTATTGCGGATGCTTATCGTTTAGAAGAACAGTTGCGACGGCTAGAAACCTCAAATCAAGATAAAATTCGGGTGGCAATTGTTGGCGGGGGTTATAGTGGCGTAGAATTAGCTTGTAAATTGGCTGATCGCTTAGGAACAAAAGCTAGGATTAGAATTATTGAACAATCAGAGGAAATCTTAAAAACCTCCCCCGAATTTAATCGAGAAGCGGCTAGAAATGCTTTATCAGAACGGCAAGTTTGGATTGATTTAGAAACCACTGTAGCCGCCATTGAAGCAGATAGAATTTCCCTAGAATATCGAGGTCAAATTGATGAGATTCCGGTTGATATTGTATTGTGGACAGTGGGAACAAAAGTTTCTCCTGTCGTCCGAGAACTTCCTTTAAAAGAAAACCAACGGGGTCAAATTGTTACAACTTCAACTTTACAAGTGATTGATCATCCTGAAATTTTTGCATTAGGCGATTTAGCAGATTGTAAAGATGCGGACGGTCAAGCAATTCCAACAACAGCCCAAGCCGCTTTTCAACAAGCAGATTATACCGGGTGGAATCTTTGGGCATTATTAACAGGAAGACCTTTATTACCCTTCCGTTATACCGGGTTAGGGGAAATGATGACATTAGGAACAGATAACGCCACCTTAACAGGTTTAGGGATTCAATTAGAAGGTCAATTTGCCCATTTAGCCCGCCGATTAATTTATTTATATCGCTTCCCCACCTTAGATCATCAGATTCGAGTTGCAGTTAATTGGATCACGCGACCTTTGCAGGATTTATTAATCTCAATGGATCAAAAAATAGGCACAAGGGAATAGAAATTGAGAAGCCGGGTTTTTCTGTTAAAATCTGTTTTGTAGAAACCCGGTTTTTGATTTAACTGTTAAATAATTAGAACGTTGACCATGATTAACCTGGAAAATTCTGCACCCGAAAAACCCCGTGTTATTTTTTTAGATGCAGTTGGTACATTATTCGGAGTGCGCCATAGTGTGGGGGAAGCGTACCGAATCATTGCTGATCAATTTGGGGTAAAAGCTGAAGCCGAAATTTTAGATCAAGTATTTTTTCAATGTTTTTTAGCTTCTCCGAGTATGGCTTTCCCAGGGGTAGAACCTAATGAAATTCCACAACTAGAATTTGAGTGGTGGAAAGCGATCGCTGAACAAACCTTTAAAATTGTTGGAGTCTATCATAATTTTACAGACTTTTCCGCTTTTTTTCAAGCCTTATACCGTTATTTTGAAACGGAAAAACCTTGGTTTGTTTATTCGGATGTTCCCCCTCAATTAAAATATTGGCAAGAACAAGGAATAGAATTAGGGGTATTATCCAACTTTGATTCCCGATTATATCCGGTTTTAGAAGCCTTAAATTTAGCTGATTTTTTTAAATCCGTGACCATTTCGACAGAAGTAGGAGCCGCAAAACCAAGTTCTGAAATCTTCCAAATTGCTTTAAATAAACATCAATGTTCACCGGAAGAAGCTTGGCATATTGGTGATAGTTTAAAAGCCGATTATCAAGGTGCAAAAGCTCTAGGAATACGCGGAATTTTAGTGCATCGAGAGGAACCTCCAAACGGGATTTTAGATGAATATGAAAGTTTAGAACAAATTCCGATATCCTAAAGTAGAGACGAGCCATGGCGCGTCTATCTTTACGAGTCACGGCGCGTCTCTACAGGAGTTAGGAGTTAGGAAACAGTGGAATATCATCGGAAAACCCAGGAAGAACCTGTTCAAAATCTTTCGTTTCGGGAGTTTTTATGGCCCTTTTGGCCCGTTGTCCCCATTTATCCCTACGGTCAACGGCGCACCCTCCGCACGGAAGTTGTTCCGAATACGATATGGACATTTGAGCAGGTACAGGGAATTCTGTATGTCGTGGTTCCCATTCGGATGACGGTGGTGAAACTCGAAACCGGGGGTTTGTTGGTTTATGCTCCCGTTGCTCCTACCGCAGAATGCCTCTGTTTAATGAGAGAATTAATTGTAGAACATGGGGATGTAAAATATATTATTCTGCCCACAATTTCAGGAATTGAACATAAGGTTTTTGTTGGCCCCTTTGCTCGAAAATTTCCCCAAGCTCAAGTTTTTGTCGCCCCCGGACAATGGAGTTTTCCGATTAATTTACCTCTCAGTTGGTTAGGTTTGCCGTTAAAACGGACTCATATTCTACCTTTAGAAAGTCAAAAAACCCCCTTTGCTGATGAATTTGACTATCGAATTTTAGGGCCGTTAGCATTAGGAGTTGGACGATTTGCAGAAGTAGCTTTTTTCCATAAGCGTTCCCATACCTTATTAGTAACTGATACCATTGTTTCCATCCCTGACACTCCTCCCGCGATTGTACAACTTGATCCCTATCCGTTACTCTTTCATGCAAAAGATGATACTTTTCATAAAGTAGAAAATAATGAAACCACCCGTCGCCGAGGATGGCAAAGAATCTCGTTATTTTCTTTTTATTTTCGTCCGAGTGTATTAGATACGGTAGAATTGGGGGATGCGTTTCGAGAATCTTGGCAAGCACCCGACCGTTCTAAAAAAGCTTATTTTGGGATTTATCCGTTTAAATGGAAACCGAATTGGCAACAATCTTTTGACGCATTAAGAGGAAATGGACGGTTATTTGTCGCTCCCATTTTACAAACTTTAATTTTAAATCGCGCTCCCGAAGAAACATTAATTTGGGCAAATCAAGTCTCTGAATGGGATTTTAACCGGATTATTCCTTGTCATTTTGATTCTCCTATTCTGGCAACACCAAAGCAATTTCGGCAAGCGTTTAGTTTTTTAGAACAACATAATAATAACGATTTATTACCGCAAGAAGATTTTGAATTATTATTAGAAATTGATGATATTTTAAATAAATTTAAGATTACACCACCATCTAAGCCTAAAGTTTAAAGTTGTGAGTAAAGCTAAAGGGTCAAACCTAGGTGATGTATTTTTACTAATAGTCCTGATTATTTAATAGTTTTCTGTGACTTTCCTAAACGATAAGCGGTTAAAGAACTTTTGCGAATATCCATTTCTAACTGTGAGATTAGTTCATCTAAATCCAAAAGATTTGTATCAATACGTTTGCATAAATCTCGCATTTTAGTAGCAGAATGCAATCTGACTTCAGCATTAGGAATTTTAGGTTGATTCATCATAGTAAGTTCCAATTTATTTTAACTTCTTGAATACTAGCTTGCATAGCTTCAGCATTAGCCTCAGCTTCTGTCATTGTTCTTTCCAGTAGTTCTAGGTTAGCACGACTCCCCATAGGCTGAGATTCAAAAATCCGCTATAAAGCGATCGCCCTTTTTCAACGATTAATAGAAGAAAGGCGATCACATCTTTTTATTTCATTATTGTAGGGACACAGTATTCTTGTATCCTTACGGGGTTTTCACCTTAATAAACTAGGTCTCCAAAGGAATTGATAGGCTATTCTTAAAATTATATGGCAGAGAAAGCCATATCAGCTAGATTTCGTTATAGCCCAAAATGGTTTTAAGTTACTCTTTAATTCCATTCTTGGACTTCCAATATCCTTGTATAGGCCCCATAGTTCGGTTCAGAACAGTTTGAACATCTTGATCATAGTTTCCTGTCTTTGCATTAGCAATCTCATTCCAATTAGTGACCTGACTATAAGTATTTATAACTGATAAATGCAAATGATTCAAGTTATTTGTTGTTCCTAGTTTTTGTCCGGGAATGACTGTATTTCCTTTACTCACATTGACTGCACTGCTAAGATGACCATACCACCACCGACGACCAGTTTTATTATTACTACTGTCAATCTCATCAATAGCAATCCATGATCCATTACCTGTATAGTATTCTACTGAAACAACTGTTCCCCGAACTGCTGCCCCAACAGGTGTATTTATGCTACCATTAATATCGATACCCGAGTGAGATCCATAGGCGGAATAATAACCAGAATCATAAGCATAACCAGCATTCATGGGTAATCGCGAGCCAAAAATTGCTGTGGAAAGATCAGTGTAAACTTGCTCGATTCGATCATCTGTTTTCCATCGTTGATCGCCTCCGCCACCATAAGGATATTGTTCAAATTGAGTATTATCACCACTTTGTTGATCCCATTGAGTTCCACTGAATGAAGAAAGCTCGCTGTAGTAACCCAGATGAGGATTCCCACTACTTAAAGCTACGTCACCAATCCAAGTGCCTTTCGTCCCCCAATAACCAATATCTGTCCATTTTTCATTAGATAAAAACTTGCTACCATCTGAACGTCTGATAAAAACCCCATTGTCATTAGAGGCAATCGCATCAGCTTTACCATCTCCGGTTACATCAGCAAACCAAGTGCCTTTGGTTCCCCAATAACCAATATCTGTCCATTTTTCATTGGGTAAGAATCCTGTGCCATTAGAACGTCTGATATAAACCCCATTGTCATTAGCTGCAATCGCATCAGCTTTACCATCTCCGGTTACATCAGCAAACCAAGTGCCTTTAGTTCCCCAATAACCAACATCTGTCCATAGTTCATTAGGTAAAAACTTGCTACCATCTGAACGTCTGATAAAAACCCCATTGTCATTAGAGGCAATCGCATCAGCTTTACCATCTCCGGTTACATCAGCAAACCAAGTGCCTTTAGTTCCCCAATAGCCAATGTCTGTCCATAGTTCATTAGGTAAAAACTTGCTACCATCTGAACGTCTGATAAAAACCCCATTGTCATTAGCTGCAATCGCATCAGCTTTACCATCTCCGGTTACATCAGCAAACCAAGTACCTTTAGTTCCCCAATAACCAACATCTGTCCATAGTTCATTAGGTAAAAACTTGCTACCATCTGAACGTCTGATAAAAACCCCATTGTCATTAGAGGCAATCGCATCAGCTTTACCATCTCCGGTTACATCGGCAAACCCGGTTCCTTTAGTTCCCCAATAGCCAATGTCTGTCCATAGTTCATTAGGTAAAAATTTTGTACCATCTGAACGCCTCACTACAATGCCAGAGTCGATAGATACAATTGCATCATCTCGTCCATCCCCATCTACATCTGTATTGGTCTTCCCAGTTTTATCATTATCTGCAATCGTAACTGTACCCGTTTTAGCTGTTGCTAAATCGTAAGCTGTGGATGTCGATAAATTCACAATAGCTGTCTCTGAACCTTCAAAGGCAGTATCATCAATGACAGTAATCGGAATATTAGCAGTTGTTGCACCAATGGGAATAGTAACACTACCTGTAAGATTGCTATAATCTGTTCCTTTTGTGGCTGTACCTGCAACGGTATAATTAACAGTTAAGGCGTTAGTGGTGCTACCTGTACGACTAACGGTAAAACGACCGGGGTTAGCGGTTTGTCCTGAGAGAATTTCCGCAGCACTGGCATCTGGGGTGGTTAAACTAACAGTTGGTTTATCATTATCTGCAATTGTAACTGTACCCGTTTTAGCTGTTCCCAAATCGTAGGCTGTGGATGTCGATAAAGTCACCACAGATGTCTCTGAACCTTCAAAGACAGTATCATCAATGACAGTAATCGGAATATTAGCAGTCGTTGCACCAATGGGAATAGTAACACTACCTGTAAGATTGCTATAATCTGTTCCTTTTGTGGCTGTACCTGCAACGGTATAATTAACAGTTAAGGCGTTAGTGGTGCTACCTGTACGAGTAACGGTAAAACGACCGGGATTAGCCGTTTGTCCTGAGAGAATTTCAGCCGCACTCGCATCTGGGGTCGTTAAACTAACAGTATTCGCAGCTTGTTCAATAACAAGGGTTTGACCGTCTATAACAACAGTAGCTGTATCATCTTCTGTCTGAATTGCTGCTAGTTCAGTAGGAGTTAAGGTTTTGCCTTGAACAACTGTTGCAAAGCGTTCTCCCTCATCTCCAGCAGTATCCGTAGAATTGACAACTGAATCAATAAAATGTCCCGTTTCTTCTAATAGGATATCAACCACCGCTTCAGGGTTAGCCGTATTCTGGGCTAAAAACTCTCGTGAGAGGTAAATAGTATCTATAGCATCGGCAAAAGCTCCATTTGCCCCATCAATGTCGGCTTGAGAAACAATTTTAATATCAGGAATCCCTTTAAATTCCCCTGTCAGCCAATCTTGGGTTAAACTTTGGGCTTTCTGAATGTCCCAATTGTTCCCAAAAGCTTGATCCATCTTATCCGTTAACTCAGAATCAATGGCCAACTGCTGTAATTTCAGTTCTAACTGTTGGATTGCAGTATCAATCAAGGGAGATTGACTGGCTCCGAAAGGAGATGTTGCGGGGCTAGAAGTCAATTTTAGAGAGGAATCAACCAACAGGTTATTTTGTTCTGAACCAAATTCTAAAAGCATATCACTTAAATAATATTTTTGATAGCTGATCTCAGCTAAATTCAATTAAACTCTACAATTCATAAGCCTGTCAATTGTAGATTATACGGAAACTTTACAGACTTTTCGTGTTTAAAAAAACTAAAAAATCCCATCTTTCGGTAATAATACGGAGTTATTCTGTGAAATATAAACTTGAGAATTATGATTAAAAGTCTACAACCCTTATTTTTCAAGTCATTTAAAGTCAGTACAGTTCCGTTTGACTGAGTTTAATTTTTGTGCTGCGGGGTCAAATTTTTGATTTTCCCAAAATTTTTATGTACGGGATTTTGCCACAACGTATTTAGGATTGCTATAGCAGTTAGGATTTTATGACTTAAAGCAGTGTCAGCGTCCTCCCTCGCTACACCCCAACATCTACCAATTAATTGTTTTAATATTATTGTATTTGCGATCGCTCCTATTTAAAATAGTATAATGACTTGAAAATTTATCAAATTTATGATAAAATAAATTATACTATTTTTAAATCATTAATCCCTAATAGGCTTATGAAACTTGATGACATTATAAAAAGTTATCGTCAAGAGATTTTAAGGATTGCGGCTCAATATGGAGCCTATCGCAAGGATTTTACGACCCATATAAAATTAACAATATTTTTTGTATTAATATGTCTAAACACTATCCAAGAAATCTAATCGGTTATGGTCGCCATACCCCCGATCCAAAATGGCCGAATCAAGCCAGAATAGCTGTACAATTTGTAATTAATTATGAAGAAGGCGGCGAGAATTGTATTCTACACGGTGATCAAGCTTCTGAAGCCTTTTTATCAGAAATTATTGGGGCTGAACCTTTTCAAGGATTGCGCCATTTAAACATGGAATCGATTTATGAATATGGCAGCAGAGCAGGATTTTGGCGACTGTATCGGCTGTTTACCCAACGTCATATTCCCCTGACCGTTTATGGGGTTGCAATGGCTTTAGAACGCAACCGAGAAGCCGTTGCAGCGATGTTAGAAGCGGACTGGGAAATTGCTAGTCATGGGTATCGCTGGATTGATTATAAATATTTTAATGAAGAAATGGAACGGGAACATTTACAAAAAGCGATCGCGATTCATACCGAAGTTACGGGAACTCGACCCCTCGGTTGGTATACTGGACGCACAAGTTCCCATACTCGAAAATTAGTCGTAGAGGAAGGCGGTTTTTTATATGATGCTGATAGTTATGCCGATGATTTACCCTATTGGGTTTATGACTATGGAAAACCCCATTTAGTTATTCCTTATACTCTTGATAATAATGATATGCGGTTTGCAACGAATCAAGGGTTTAACAGTGGTGATCAGTTTTTTACCTATTTAAAAGATGCCTTTGATTTGTTATATGCTGAAGGAGAAACCGCACCTAAAATGATGAGTATTGGATTACATTGTCGTTTAGTCGGTAGACCCGGACGGGCAGCAGCATTAGCTCGCTTTTTAGATTATATTCAAAACCATGAACAGGTTTGGATCTGTCGTCGGATTGATATCGCTCAACATTGGCATGAGTATCATAAACCTATGACCGGAAACAATACTTAATGATTTATCAACTTTAACCCTTAAATTAATATGGCAAACACAACGGTTACTTTGAATAATAAAACCTTTCAGTTGTTATTAGGAACTGAAGAAAGTGATACAATATTAGGAGATGCAGGAGATGACTTAATTTTAGGACTTTCCGGTAATGATTTTCTATCGGGAAATTTAGGAAATGATTGGTTAAATGGAAATTTGGGTAATGATGCGGTTGTGGGAAATGAAGGTAACGATACCCTTTATGGCGGACAAAATAATGATGTTTTAGATGGTCGCAGTGGAGATGATTTGTTATATGGAAATTTGGATAATGATGACCTCACGGGAGATATCGGAACTGATACTTTATTTGGGGGTCAAGCAACTGATATTCTGCGGGGAAATGATGGAGATGACTGGTTATATGGAGATAAAGGAGATGATACCTTAATTGGAGGAACAGGACGCGATCGCTTTATCCTAGGAAACAATTTAGGGAGTGATACCATTAATGATTTTACCCCAGGTGAAGATTTGATTGGGTTAATGGGAGGATTAACTTTTGCACAATTAACTTTAGTTTCTGATATTAATAATACCCTAATTCGGGTCACTAACACTAACCAACTTTTAGCAACCTTAATTAATGTTTCTGCTAATAGTCTCAGCAGTAACGATTTTCAAATTCTCCCTTAAATAAAATAGCTCTAATCTATAGCAGTTGCACCGGGTCGCTCGGACATTAATGATTGCTTTGATCCTCACTCCAGCAAAGACACACCATTGCTTGTCTCTAGTGACTCCTGCTCTCCAATATAAAGTTTAGTTAAAAGTTTTAGCAAAATATGAAGCTCTCGGACTTTTGCAATCTCTCTGTTGTTTAAGTCCCGTAAGGGTTTAGACACTTCCACGATCTAATTCTTGTCCCCTAGGGCTTTTATGGAAACTTGGTACAATGCAACAAGCAAATTAAATTAGCTTTGGAATTCTGAACCCTTTAATTTCTATGACAACTGCAACAGCATATCCTAACGCCCCTGATATCTCCACTGATGATTATGTCGTCATTGGTTTAGCAACCTGTTTTATTAAAGAAGATGGGGAAGTTCATCAAGTTCAAGTGGTTGAACCCATTCCCTCAGCGGCTTTGGAAGCTATTTTGAAAGGAGTTCCTACATCCTATTCAATTGCTTATGCTGTAACATTGGGTTCTATTTTAAGTAATGGAGAAGCTAAAATTCCCCCAGAATTGGGAACAGATGCCCATTTTTGTGAAAATTTTACCGATCGCGCGATCGCTGCAACTCGCACCTATAAAAATCGCCCTCAAGCTAAACTTCATATTCCTTTAGGAGCAAATTTTAAAGAATTTAATTACTCCTTAGAACGAAAACGGGTGTTAAATTCTGAGCGTATTATTCGCACTGAAGATAATGTAAAACAACACGCTTATACTCACCAAGTTCTTTAGTTTGTTGAGATTTAAGTTAGGGTGATATCCTTTAACACTAGCCAAGGGTAAAGGATATCACCTCAATCTTTAATTATTTTGATTGTCCTGTTGTTGGCTCTGTTGTAACGCTTGAATTTGTTCAACCGTTAACTCTGTTGTTTGAGAAATTTGTTCTAAACTCATCCCCATTCTCAGTAATAAAATCGCAACTTGTCGCATTGCTTCAGCCCGCCCTTCAGCGCGACCTTGTTCTTTACCTCGTCGTAAAATTTCTTGATACATCGTTGATTCTTGCATAATATCACTCCTAATAATCCGTTGAATGACATTGGTTTCTAACACTAATCCGGCGAGAATTGAAGAGGCGGCGATCAGATTACTTTGAACGCGCCGATCTGCAATTTGTTCAGCGATTTGAGAGACTTGAGTTAATACTTGGGCGGGATCATTAGTTTGACTTAATACCGCAAAGGGTAATAACCCAGAAACTCTCAAAAAATCCTCTGTGGGCTGTTCCCAGAGACGAATGATTTCAAATTCATGGGAGGTTTTTTCGAGTCTAAAGGTATTTTGTTGAACTAAGGGGGAGTTAGTTCGTTGTAAATAAATCACCACCTGACGCATCACCTTTTGGGGAAACCGTCGATAGACCCTTACTCGATAATCTAACATCCGAAAGGGCATCATGGCATCCGGTTGAGTTTGAAATTCCGTATGCAATACTAACTCATCGGATTGTAGTAAAATTAAGGAATCTGCCCGAATCGGTTCTAAGGATAACTCCGTTGGACTCAGTTGGGTTAACTGTATGGGAGAACCCAATAACCAACTGGCTAAATCCTCAGAAAAATTCTCCGCGATAAATTTGCAGATATTATCAAACACGCTTCCCTTTCCTTCCCTCATCTTGATAATTTAATGATAAACTTTTTAAAAGAGTTCTCATCTTAAAAAAGGATAAACATCAATGTTAAAACTCTATGGTGGTGCTCGTAGTCGGGCTTCAATTGTGCAATGGTATTTAGAAGAAATCGGGGTTCCCTACGAGTTTATTTTATTAGATATGCAAGCGGGAGAACACCTACAACCGGAATTTATGGCGATCAATCCTATTGGTAAAGTTCCCGCCATTGTTGAGGACGATTTTAAGCTGTGGGAGTCGGGAGCGATTTTATTATATTTAGCCGAAAAACACGGTAAACTGCCTAATTCTCCCGAAGAGAAAGCCGAAATTTATCAATGGGTATTATTTGGAAATGCAACGTTAGGAACGGGAATTTTCATAGAAGCAAATCGGGAAAAAGAAATGCCCCGTTTACTCAATCCTTTGAATGAAATTTTGACGAAACAACCCTTTTTAATGGGGAATGAATTGAATGTTGCTGATATTGCAGTGGGTTCACTTTTGGCTTATATTCCCTTGATGTTACAGTTGGATTTAAGCCCCTATCCGGCTGTTTTAGACTATATTAAACGGTTAACGGAAAGACCTGCATTTCAAAAAACCATTGGTAGCAGGAAGTAATATTTACCTAAGAATGGCTATCAACGTTGAGTTAGAAAGACCGGGAAGTTAAACCCTAGATTGAGTAAACCTCCACAATTTTCCAGCTTAACGCTGATAGCTTAAACTGGTTTTTTTATTTGAATCCCACAGAGGCTTGCCAAACAAAAGCCAACAACAGGAAAAAGACGGGGATAACAGGCAGAATGTCAACGACAGGACTAAAAATGGAGTAAGCTTCGGGTAGCTTTGCTAAAAGCAGTGCTGCTTCCATGAATTAATATACCTCTCTAAAAATTATGTGGGCGAATTTTAAGGTATTTTACCATGCTCGGTCATGGCAACTCACGAATTTTATGATGTAGGGTGCGTCAGTGCAACGCACGCACCATTAACCCTCTATTTTGGCAATTGAAACGTGAAATTCCATCTGGGAGGTGGCACCAATACCCCGAAATGTCCCTTTAATGGGGGCGGCGTGGCGGGGAATAGCCGTCGCCACTAGGGGAATATGGCGATCGCTAATGGCCAATCCTTGAGTCGGATCATACCCTCGCCATCCCGCACCGGGTAAATAAACTTCAGCCCAAGCGTGTAAATCCCGTTTTTCTCGGTTTAAATTCCCTTCTTGATACCCACTCACAAAACGGGTCGCTAAATTCATCATCCGACACGCTTCCATAAACACAACGGTTAAATCTCGACAGGAACCAAATTGTTGTGTCCAAGTGATACCCGGTGGTAAGGGACGACCTTGAGGGCGAATAATATGTTGACAAGTCTCATGAATTTTTTGATTTAATTCATTTAAAAAAGTCAGGGTTTGTCCTTGGGTTTTATGCCAAATTTCTTGAGCAAGTTGGGTAATAATCGGATCAGGAAGTTGTTGTAAATAGGGTTGTAAATGACTCAATATAGGAGCCGGATAATCTACAATCGGCAACTCCAGCGCCCAAGGTTCTAATAAATAATGAAAGGGGTTAGTACAGTGGGTTTCCACTTGGGAGTTAACCTTAATTTTTAATTCTTGAGTGGGTTGGGAAAACCAAATTTTAATGGCATTATTTCCATCTAATCCCAAGCAATCTGATCTCCCTTGAGGTTGAGGAAAAATGTCTACAGAAAATTCTTGTACGGTTTGAAACGCATCAGAACGAGGGCGTAACTGAATCAGATGGGGATCTAAAGTAACAGGTTGACTGTAAGTGTAATGGGTAAGGTGAGTAATATTATAGATCATGAACTCGCTTGAGTTTGACTCAATATCAGGGGACTGGCAACCGGTTTAAGCGCAAAAAAGGCTTCAAAAATTCGTTCGCCGACGCGATTCATTCGATGTTGTAAATCATCCAAAAATTCATGAATTCCCTCTTGCATAATTTCTTCAATTGTGATATAATCAAGCTCAGAACGTAGCCTTCCTAACTCTCGTTCTGCGGGGTTTTGCCAAGTGCCAGGGCTAGTTCCTGTAATACATTGTAGCGATCGCTCTGCCTGTAATAAACAATATTCAATTGAGCGCGGAAATTCCCGATCTAAAATCAGAAATTCTACAACCCTAGACGGTGTAATCCGGTGTTGTTTGCGTTTGCGATACATTTCATAAGCACTGGCAGATTTTAACAAAGAAATCCACTGAATTTCATCAATTGTTGTTCCGACATCATTAACTGAAGGTAATAAAATATAATACTTCACATCCAAAATTCGAGAGGTTTTATCCGCCCGTTCTAATAACCTCCCCATATTCCCAAAATGCCAACCTTCATTATGAGACATGGTAGCATCCATGACCCCTGCAAATTGATGTCCGCGCATTTTGACTTGATAGAAGAAATCCGAGAGTTGATAGTAACGTTCTCCCATCGCCGCATCTCGAACCATCAGATAAAATTCGTTGACTTGTTCCCACATTTCCGAGGAGATAATTTCCCGAACAGAACGAGCATTTTCACGAGCCGCCCGTAAACAAGATAAAATAGAATTTGGGTAATTACCATCAAAAGTTAAAAATCGGATGACATTTTCTTCTGTCGCTTCTCCATAGCGTTCTTTAAACAGTTCTAAATCCCCCGTTGTCACAACAATTGGTTTCCACTGTTGTTGAACCCCAGAGGGAGAATCTAATAACAAATTTTGATTCACATCAATAAAACGAGCAATATTTTCCGCCCGTTCTACATAACGATTTAACCAATAAATAGAATCTGCAACACGGCTTAACATATTTAAAATTCTTGACGGTTGACGATTGACGATTGACGATTGAGCTTTTATTCACATAAAACCCAAGTATCCTTACTTCCTCCTCCTTGAGAAGAATTAACCACTAATGACCCTTTTTTCATCGCCACACGGGTTAATCCCCCTGGATGAACGTAAATATTTTCACCATATAAAACATAGGGTCTTAAATCAACGTGACACCCTTCAAAAGTATCTCCTAATAAAGTCGGAACCCGTGATAAAGATAGGGTGGGTTGGGCGATATAATTTCGAGGATTGGCTTTAATTTTTTCTGCAAATTCTAGGCGTTCTGCTTCTGTTGATTGGGTTCCCACTAACATCCCATAGCCTCCCGCTTCATTAGCCGCTTTAACCACTAATTGATCGAGGTTTGCTAAAACATAATCAAGTTGTTTGGGTTCCCAACATAAATAAGTTGGAACATTCGATAAAATTTGTTCTTCTCCTAAATAATATTGAATCATTTGGGGAACATAAGCATAAATCACTTTATCATCAGCAATCCCCGTTCCTAACGCATTCGCCAGCGCAACTCGACCATTTCGATACACTTCCGTTAACCCTGGAACCCCTAACATTGACTCAGGATTAAAAGCTAATGGATCAATAAACGTATCGTCAATTCTACGATAAATTACATCTACCCGTTGTAAACCCTTAGTGGTTCGCATTTGCACATAACCATCACTCACCACTAAATCCCGCCCTTCCACTAATTCTACTCCCATTTGTTGGGCAAGAAAAGAGTGTTCAAAATAGGCAGAATTATACATCCCAGGCGTTAAGACAACAACGGTGGGATTGCTAATATGAGTCCCCACTAAATTCAGCAACGCATCTAATAAATGACTGGGATATTCATCAACGGGTTGAATTCCTAATTTAGCAAAAATTTGAGGGAATGTTGTTTTCATTACCCGACGATTTTCTAAGACATAGGAAACCCCGGACGGACAGCGTAAATTATCTTCAAGAACATACCATTTTCCCTCTTTATCCCTAACTAAATCCGTTCCCGTAATATGACACCAAATCCCCTTGGGTGCTTTTAAACCCATACAAGGTTGAAGGAATCCCTTAGAAGAATAAATTAACTCTTCAGGAATAAACCCATCTTTGATAATTTTCTGTTCTCCATAGATATCATCTATAAATAAATTCAGGGCATGAATTCGTTGCTTTAATCCCCGTTCTAACCAAGCCCATTCTGAAGCGGAAACAATACGAGGAATTAAGTCAAAGGGTAAAATACGTTCTGTCCCTTGACTATCACTATAAACATTAAATGTCGCCCCCAATTTCATCATTGCAGTTTTAGCGGCTTCCTGTCGGATTTCTAAATCTCCAGGGGATAGAGAATTAATCCGATCAATTAACGCGGCTGCGTAAGGACGAGGTTGTCCTTTAGCTACAAAAAGTTCATCGTAGAATTCACCTGGATCGTAGGATTGAAATCGCACTGGCTTTTATCCTAATTGATTACAATATAATTGAGATATAAAAGTTTGAGAGACTACTTAACTGTAGCTTCTGATACAAATCTCCAAACCCTTGAACTTGATCCCAAACAGGGATCAGGGATTTAGGCTGGAATTTGCATCAAACCCCAAGTTTCCCTTTAACTCTTCCTGAAGACATCTTGTATTATTAGGGGAAGATTCTCTAAAATAGACCTGTTCTTATTATCAAACAATTATCTCCTTCTAATCTAAAAACATAGTTAAGATTTTTTGCAAAGTTTTGTAATTTTATACCACAGGGATCAATGTTCAACAGTCACAGCCCAAAAAATCCGTTAAGTTATGAAGGAACTTATACTTGTCCGATTTGTCGTTGTGGTCAGATTTCTAATCTCACCTTAATGGAAGCTTTAGGGTGTGATGTCTGTCATCATATCTTTACGATTAACCTAGAAACACAAAGTTTAAAACTCGCAGATCGAGAACCAGCTTTAACCTGGCGTTGGACAGGAAAAACCTGGAAAGGTGAACATTTAGGCAATCTCGAACTCAATTGGATTTATTGGATTATTGCTCTTAGTTTTGTTTTATTTCCTCCAAGTTTAATTGGTTTATCCGCCTTAATTTTTCCGCCTATTCCGGGTAATGTTTGGAGTTGGTTTCCCCTCATCTGGACAATTTTAGCCTTTCTCCTTCATCTGTTTATTCTATTGTGGTTAATGGCAGAAGCTTATCAATTTCCGGTTTTATTATTCTTGAAAACTCAAGGGCGACGGATATTGAATCTTAATAGATCTTAAAATATTAATTAATGAGGAGAACACCATCATGGTACAGGAATTAATAGACTTAAAAACCTTTATTATTGAAGGACGTTATCAGGACGCATTAGGGATTATCGATGAGTTAGAGGGAATGGGTAAACAAGCAATTTTACGGAATATAGAATCGTTTTTAACTCGATTAATGATACATTTAATTAAAAATCAAATTGAACAACGATTAACCAATTCTTGGGCTGCTTCTATAGCGGGATCAATTGTAGAAATCAGAAAGTTAAACCTCAAAGATAATAAAACTTCTTATTATATTAATGTAGGGGAATGGCAACCTTATTTAGAAGAATCCCTGGAGTTAGCAATTCGTCCAGCTAGTCAGGAAGTGTTAAACGGTCAACTCAGCCGTGCTAAACTATCTACCCAATTAAATCGAGAGCAATTGTTATTAATAGCGCATGATTTAGTCAATTTGACCTATTGTAATTCAGTCAAAGCGTTAGAAGAACAATTAGATCAATATTTAACTCAGTTACCTGGAGGTGAAGCATGGAATACCGATTATTGTTGACATCCGCCCCGGCGTGAACGCACGGGGATTCCATCTATCTAAGCAGATCGAAAATCGACAACTGCTTAAATGCTGAGTGGGTTGACGTTTCGCTGGCTACTGCTACCTTAGCGGTAGTCTTACGTCTGCCTCCACGTCCGTTTAGAGTCTCCGAAAGCCCTCCGGCGACTAAAATATTATTTGCGGCGTTAACATCTCTATCGTGAGATTGACCGCAGTTCAAACAAGTCCACTCTCTAATATTTAACTCTTTTTTGCCACCGCGAAAACCGCAGCAAGAGCAAGTTTGAGAAGTGGGAATCCATCTGTCAATGACACGAAAATCACGCCCGTACATCACTGATTTAGCTTCTAACATAGTCCTAAAACTACGCCAACCTAAATCTGAAATGGCACGGGCTAGTTTTCTATTTTTAATCATTCCTGAAACATTTAAGTCTTCCAAGACTATCGTTTGGTTTTCACAAATAATCTTAGTTGACAACTTATGAAGAAAATCGCTTCTAGTATCAGAAATTTTAGCGTGAAGTCTAGCTAGTTTCTTTCTAGCAACTTCCCTTCTCTTGCTACCTTTCTGTTTTCTTGACAAATTACGTTGTAATCTCCTTAAACGCTTTAATTGTTTCTTTAAAGGTTGAGGAGATTTAACTTTTTCACCGTTACTTAATGTCGCAAAATCAGTGATTCCTAAATCAATTCCTACGGAATTTTGGTTTTCAGGCAAGGGTTGAGGATTAAACTCAACAACAAAACTGACAAAATACCTATCAGCACTGTCTTTGATTAAGGTAACTGAAGAAGGTGTTGCGGGTAAAACTCTGCTCCAGACTACTTTGATATCACCAATTTTGGCGATGTAAATGTAATCCGAATTTGGGTAGAGTTTAAAACCGTTATCCATAAACCTAGCTGATTGCTTAGATTTACGCTTTTTAAATTTAGGAGGATTGACTTTTTTACCTTTTCTTTGCCCTTTACGGGATTTAAAAAAGTTGGAGTAAGCTTGTTCTAAATCTCTTAAACACTGTTGCAAGGGAATAGAGGAAACCTCTCCTAACCAGATCTTTTCCTGGGTTTTCTTGAGTTCTGTTAGTCTTTTGGAAAGTTCATTGCTATTAGGTTTTTTGTTACCCAAACGGTATTGTTCTTGACAGTACGCTAAGGCATCGTTAAAAACTACCCGACAGCAACCGAACAACTGAGACATCAACCTCTTTTGTTGGTCTGTCGGGTAGATTCGATATCGATACCTTAACTTCATTCTCTATGCTTAAAATCTTCCTCTTTAGTATACACTAAAATTAAATAAAAAGCCTAAGTGGAACTTAGGGGTTTTAAACCCAGAATTTTCGATAAAACGATAAAAAATTGAGGAAATTTTGAATTACAAGAGCATTCGCAATATCCATAAAAAAAGCTCCGACTAAGGGAACAATAATAAAGGCTTGAGGTGAAGCTCCAAAATGTTCAGTTACGGCGGTCATATTAGCCATTGCGGTTGGAGTCGCCCCTAATGCGAGTCCCGAATATCCGGCTGAAATCACCGCCGCATCATAGTTTTTTCCCATGACAGGAAACGCCACAAAGATTGTGTAAACCGTAATCATTAATAACTGTACAAACAATAATAAAGCGATTGGCCCTGCTAAGTCTACCAATGTCCACAACTGTAAACTCATTAAAGACATCGCTAAAAATAACCCCAAACTCACATCAGAAATTAAAGCTAGAGAAGGAGTATCAGACGGCCAAGCAAAGTGTTTAAAGACCAAAGGTACAGTATTCGTTAAAATAATTCCACCTAATAAACACCCCACAAACACAGGTAATTTTAAACCGATAGCGGTAGCGATCGCATTAATTTGTAGTCCCAAACCAATCGCAAGATTAATGACTAATACCGAATTGAGCATAGTATTATAATCAATTATAACATTCTTCTGATCGTCCTTAATACCAATGCTCAGATCTTGATTTGGGTTATTCGCTTGGAGTTGGTTTTTGTTAATTAAAAATTTGGCGATGGGGCCACCAACAATTCCCCCAAACACTAAACCAAAGGTCGCACTTGCAATGCCTATTTCCGCAGCATTAGCAATTCCATAACTCTCCTTAAATAGAGGCGACCAGGCGATCACCGTCCCATGTCCTCCACTCAGAGAAATCGACCCCGCCAGTAAACCAATAGGCAATTTTAACCCCGTTAACGCTGCGATCGCAACCCCCGTCATATTTTGAACAATTAGATAACTGATCGCCATGATTAACAAAATTAATAGCGGTTTTCCCCCTTTTACCAGGGTTTTTAATTGAGCAGAAAGCCCAATAGTTGTAAAAAAAATAATCAATAAATCATCCCGAATATTGAGATTAAATTCGATTTGATACTGAAAAACTTCAAAACAAAGACTAAACAATAAGGAAGCAAGAACACCGCCCGAAACAGCATCAGGAATATTAAAATCCTGAAGGAATTTAATTTTGTGGGTTAAATATTTCCCCAAATACAAAACCAAAATCGCCACAATTACCGTTTCGCGTAGATCAAGTTGCAAAATATTCATGATGTAAAAACTTAATTCCTGATAGTATCGTAGTAAGCCCTTCAGGGCTTTCTCTATTAAGATAATCCCAAATCGGGCAAATGATTAACAATTTTAACCGTTTCTAAACTAACGGTGATCACTTGACCAATTAACCTAACAATATATTGTTCATCGTCTAAACGGTTCGGATCATTAACAATTCCACTGCGTTTATCAATTTTAACTTGATATTGATCAATAATCCAATCTAACGCCGAACGATTTCCTAATCGATATTCAAACACTTCAGGAGGAATACCGCTTAAGGTGAGAAACTCATTATAAATAATTTGGGTTTTGTCTTTACTGAGTTTCATTTTTTCAACTCGCCAATTTAACGGAACTTGATCATTTTCAATAAATTTAAGGCTATATTCGGGTTGTTGTTCATAGTTAAGATGCAAATCTGCTAATTGTTGTCCAGCATCAACAAACCCTCGAAAATCGGGTGCGTAGGGAATGCGAGGAAGTTCTCGTTTAAGGTTAGCAGCGTAGCGTTCTCGATAGGTGGGATGATGCAAGAGGCTATAGGTATAATAGAAAATATCCCATTTTGTAATAGTCGGATCTTGGTAATAGTTTCTAAATTGTTCGAGTGACCAGTCAGTGATATTTTCTTTTCGGTTTGTTCCGTCTTTTTCGTAAGTGTAGAATGGAAAACATTGAGCTTTTTCAAAAGCAAAATCTAAAGCAATAATAAATTGACTGATAAAACAACCAAATCCTTTTCTATCACCAACGCCAGCAATAGAAATAATCAAATTTTCTTTTTCAGTTTCAGGCGTAGGGAATATTAAAGGAAATTTACCGGGGCTGTCATTTAAACCATCTGCAAAATAAAGAGGAGAATTTACGAATGGACGATAAAGTGATTGCCTTATTCTAGTTTGAGAAAATTCTAGGGACTTTCCTGTTTTTAAATCTTTTTTTAAATCTCTGCTCCAGCTAATTTTATGATCATCACAAATTACAAAATTATCTACGTCAACTGATTTATCGCTGCGATCTTGCCATTTCCTAACTTGTTCGTTATAAGTGGAAATCATGCGTTGAATATTGGCTACTAATTCATCATAATTAAAATTATAGACCCAAGCATCTCTATTTGTACTAACTCCTAAACTAAACATCTTAAAAATTATCCCATTATCATGATTTTTAGAAAGTTTAGCTTCTTTATTCCCTACTTGAATAAATATATCAAAATCATTTTTTAATCCTTCATTTAACCAATTATTCTTTTTATCAGGGTTTATTAATTGCCATTTAATCGTATCCCATTGCTGATGTTGGTTTAAATAATTAAACTTTTCTTCCTTTCTCAAAAATTCACCAACACTAGCATAATAAATTTTTGTATTCTTAGACTGATTAAATCTATTTGTTCTAATAAAAATGTTAATGCTGACTCCAACTTTAATGTCGAAAACGTTATGAATACTTTTTGATGGATCTGTATTCTTTCTAATATTCCCTCCTAAATCAATAATATAAATTAAATCAAAATCTTTTTCTAAATGTTTTCTCATGCCGTCAAAAGCAAGAGCATTAATAAAACTATTATTAGTTACAAAAGCAACTATTCCTTCATCTACTATTCTATCCGAAGCCCAACGAATTGCTTTGACATAAGGATCAAAAAGAAATCTTTTTAATGTTGCTTTTGAATCTTTAGCGTAGGTTGCAGCAATTCGATCATCAATTCCGGTTTTATCTTTTTTATTCGTATATTTCTGATTTTTATTATTATCATTTTCATTCAATTGAGACGCATTATAAGGCGGATTTCCAATAATTACAAAAATCGGTGAACTTCTTTGAAGTTGAACCCTAGCGGTATTTTCTGGGGTAAATAACGATAACTGTTGCACCTGTTGATCCGAAAACGTATCAACTAAACAAATCCCTTCAAAAGCTTTATAATTACCCGTTGCTTCAAAATATTGATGCTCGATATTCATCGAAGCAATATAATAAGGTAATAACATCACCTCATTGCAGTGTAATTCCTGTTCATATTTATAGGGAAGGGCTGTTTTTCTAATTTCCTGCATCACCCGTAAAATAAAATTACCCGTCCCCACAAAGGGATCAAGAATATGCACTCCTTTATCATTGAAAGACTTCCCAAACTCTTTTTGTAAGATATCCTCAACACTTTTCACCATAAAATTAACAATAGGTTGCGGTGTGTAAACAATTCCGTGCGTATCCGCAACTTTCACCGCAAACCCTTGAAAAAATTTCTCATAAACCGTATTCAGAAAATGCTGTTTATCGCTAAAATCATCAATAGTTTGAGCCGCATCTTCCAAAGCACGATAAAAATAATCAACTTCCCCTAAAAAATGATCTCGACTAAAAGATTTAGATGTTAACGCTTGAATTACCTTTTCAATTTCCACCGCAATAATATTCCGACGGGTGAAATCAGGATTATTAAAAATTTGCCTAAAAATTCGTTCCGTTAGCAGATGTTGAATTAACATTTCCTCCACCGCAGCTTCAGCAAGATTTGGGTTAATAGCTTGACGGCAAATTTCCGTAAATTCACTAAACGCTTGAATAAATTTCGGGTTAGTTTTCCGTTGAGTTTCAATTAAATTAATCAATTTACCCGATAAATCTTTAACCCGTCCACCAAATTCTGATGCAGCGGTTTCCCATTGGGTAATTTCAGGGGTACGATATTCAAAAAATAACTTTAATGTCTCAACTAAAATCTGCGGTTTCGTAATATCTTCATCACAGATTTGTTTTCCGCCTTGCCATAAAATAGCGCGTTCAGGAGATTGAAAAATGATATTATCTTTAGGATAACCAACGGCAAATTTTTGTTTAACTTCTCGGTCTAATTTATCTTGACTATCTTTAGCTTCCCAAACGCCATATCTAATACTTCCATCCCGAACTAAAGCACCATCAACCCGAATACTTTTACCGTTGGGTAACTTAATTTGTTTTTCAGGAATTAAGGTTAAATCAAATTGTTGACAACAAGCTTTTAAGAGGTCTGTAAAGGCATCTTTCACCGCTAATTCATGGGAAACCCCCAATTTCGCAAACTGTTGTAAAGCGTCATAATAAGCTTTAACAGGTTTATGGGTGGGTTTCAAGTTTAGCGTCACCATAGGAAACAAGCCCTCAGACTATCTTTGCTAATTCTCTCATATTAAACTCAATATATAAGGTGAATTTTTTGTAGTGCAAATGTTCTCGCTTGCTACAGGATAGGGTTTAAATGCGTAACAGCTTAGGAATTAAGCCCTGAAGGGCTTACTACGATAAAAACCTGTAGGAATTAAGCCCTGAAGGGCTTACTACGATAAAAACCTGGCTTCTTATTGAAGAAACCAGGCTTTCAATCTATCAACTTAGACGATTTAACGCTAAAATTGAGAGTCTAATTAAACAGCAACAGCCGCTTTAGTCGTAGCACTCAATTCACCTTTAGCGTATTTAGCTGCAAATTCATCTAAAGTTTGAACTTTGATTTTATCTGCATTACCCGCAGAACCGAATTGATTATAACGATCCGCACAAACTTTCTTCATATATTTAATAGAAGGTTTCAGGAAGTGACGAGGATCGAAATTAGAAGGATCTTTGAAAGCCGCTTCACGGAAGGCTGCGGTAATGGCTAAACGGTTGTCAGTATCAATATTAACTTTACGGACACCGCTCTTAATTCCTTTTTGAATTTCTTCCACAGGAACCCCGTAAGTTTCAGGGATCTGACCACCATACTGATTGATCAAAGCTAACAGATCTTCAGGAACAGAAGAAGAACCGTGCATCACTAAATGAGTATTCGGTAAACGACGGTGAATTTCTTCAATGCGGCTAATGGCCAGAATTTCTCCGGTGGGTTTCCGAGTGAATTTATAAGCTCCGTGACTGGTACCAATGGCGATCGCTAAAGCATCTACTTGGGTTCTTTCCACGAACTCAACCGCTTGGTCAGGGTCAGTTAACAGTTGTTCCATCGTTAACTTTCCTTCTGCACCGTGACCATCTTCTTTGTCACCTTGCATGGTTTCCAGGGAACCTAAACAACCCAGTTCACCTTCAACACTAACGCCAATGGAGTGAGCCACTTTCACCACTTCCAAGGTGACAGCCACGTTATATTCAAAGCTGGCAGGAGTTTTCCCATCAGCTTCGAGAGAACCATCCATCATCACGCTAGTAAAGCCATGACGCATGGCAGAATAGCAGGTGGCGGGGGAGTTGCCGTGATCTTGGTGCATGGCAATGGGGATGTGGGGATAGGTTTCCACCGCCGCTAAAATCAGGTGGCGCAGGAAGCTTTCACCTGCATATTGACGAGCGCCGCGAGAAGCTTGCAAAATCACAGGGCTATTGGTTTCTTCCGCAGCCTGCATAATCGCTTGGATCTGCTCCATGTTGTTAACGTTGTATGCAGGAAGTCCATAATCATTCTCAGCCGCATGATCCAGCAAAAGCCGCATGGGTACGAGCGCCATAAAATCTCCTCCTAAGTCGTTGTCTAAATTTATTCCGAGACCGTCTTAATTAAAACAATCTTAAGACAATTTGGTCATTTCCGGTGGTTCAGATCAGAAATTTGTCAAATTTGGTGAACAAAATTGTAGTAAGCCCTTCAGGGCTTCAAAATTGTAGTAAGCCCTTCAGGGCTTCAATCTCATACTCACAGGTAAGAAACATCAAAATCACTCTAAATTAAGCCCAGAAAAGCTTACAACCATTCATATTGTTGGCTGGTATCGGTTTTGAACTTTGTATATCACATAATATTGATTTTGTCAAGTATCGCTGTTGGCTTTTGGGAATTCTGCGATCGCTCATCATCACACTATATATTAAGCCCTAAACGGCTGACTCCGATTAATATAAAATATAAAAATATAAAAAATAAGAGGAGCAGTCAATGGCTTATTGGCTATTTCAAAGTAACCCTAAATATTACAGAATCCTTGATGCTATCCAAGATTTAGAACAAATGCCTTGGTTAGTCAATCGATTTGCTAATCAAATGTCTGTTGGTGATGGTGTATTAATTTGGATATCGGGTCAAGATTCAGGAATTTATGCGATGGCAAAAATTCTTGAAATTCCTCAAACAATTAATAATTTTCCTGATGAAAATTACTGGCTTGATCAGGACAGAAGAATTAAAGATAAAAACCTAAATTTTGCTATTATTCAGTTTACAAATAAATTAGTTAATAATCCAATCCTCAGAAACCAAGTTAAAGAAGACGAAATTTTAAAAGAATTGATGGTAATTCGACAACCTCAATCAACAAACTATGCAGTTACCCTCGATCAATGGGAAAGAGTCAAACAATTAATTAATGGGATTGAAGCTATAATACCATCTCGTCAATCTGAAGAAGTTGATGTTGAGGGTAATGAGGAAGGAGATATTGTTGTAGAACCTCAAAGTGTATCTTTAGATAAAAGCGATCGCAGTTTATCAGAATATCATAGATGGTATAAAAGAGGAAGCTTAATTATTGCTCCTGAATGGCAACGGGAATATGTTTGGGACTTGAAAAAAGCGTCTCGATTAATTGAATCATTTTTAATTGGTTTACCTGTTCCCGTTATTTATTTAGCATTTAATGAAGAAGGAGCCCGTGAAGTTATTGATGGGTTACAAAGATTAACATCTATTTTTAATTTTTTTGATAATAAATACGAGCTTAAAGGATTAGAAAGCTTACGGCAATTTAATGGACGTAAGTTTAATCAACTTCCTCCAGAATATCAAAACCATTTAGAAGATTCTACCATGAGAGCCTTTGAACTGCCCAAGGATACAGACAAAAACCTAAAATTTTTAATTTTTGAACGCTTGAATACAGGTGGCATTGTTCTGAATGATATGGAAATTAGGAACTGTCTTTATCGAGGTCAATTAAATGACTTAATCCGAGAACTCGCTAAATCAGATGAATTTTTAGCTTGTGTTAATCAAAAAAATTTAGATAAACGTATGAAAGATCGAGGTTTAGTTTTACGATACTTGGCTTTCTTACAAATGAATTATAGAAATGCTCGAAAAGGAATGAAGAATTTTTTAAATGAGTTTCTACAAACTTATCGAAATCCAGGGACAGACAAACTTAACGAATTTAGAGATACTTTCAAAAAATCCATGAAAGCAGCTTATACTATTTTCGGAAATCAAGCCTTTCGATTAAGAACAGAAAAAGGAAGTTGGTCAACACAGCTTAATGCTTCTATTTTTCAAGTTCTTAGTGTTTCATTCGCCGATTATGATTTAGGTGCTTTAACCCGTGCTTCTGATCTAATTTATGAAGAATATTTAGATTTAATTGGTACAGATGAAAAATGGGTAGATTGCGTTAAAACTTCAACCGGAGATATTCAAAGAATTGATTACTCATTTTCAACCTGGAAACAACGATTAGCTGAAGTGATGAAGGTTACATATCCTAATGATTCGCAACGAGTATTTTCCCGCCAGTTGAAACAAGAAATTTATCAACAAGACCCAACTTGCCAAATTTGTAATCAGCGCATTACTTTAATTAATGATGCTGCTCTCGATCATGAAAAACATTACTGGCGAGGCGGTAAGACGATTCCAGAAAACGCTCGTTTAGTACATCGTCAATGCAATTTACAACGAGAACATTAAAATCCACATAAGGCATGGACTTAAAACTGCGTTTTTGAACGAGTCTCATGTACAAAATTCAGGCAATCTTCCAGGTCATCACCCTGCCAAGTTTTGGCAAATTTTAGTAAATCTTTAGCTGTTTTGCCTCTTTTAATGGGGGATAGTTTACGCAATGAAGATGACTCAATAGCTTCTACAGGCTGGATAGAGTCCAGAAACTCACTGACTAGAGCCAGTCTTTCGGGTGAAAGTTGATTGAGTTGCTTTTCAATTTTCTAACGTAATTGAACTGTATTCATAGTTATCAGAAAAATAGGTTTAAAACCCTATCCTTCTAGGACAGCTTTATATTGGGTTGTCTATTGACATCCAATCGTGCTACCATTTCGGATAACAGGAAAGGTAAATAACCTGTCTAAAAACCTAGTTGCCTAACGGTAAATACTGAACCTTGACAATTGAATCTATAGGGTTCTACTGCATAGTTTTAGCTTCTCCCCAGCAGTGGGTAAAAGATTCGTGGGAAGCTCAACAACCAGTTTTTGAAACTAATTGTTTCAATTAAAAAACAACGCGCAGTCATGCGAATAGGGTAGGGCATACCCAAATCTACGCTTGGGGAGAATCCCACCTCTGGTTAAAGCACTGCAAGGTACTTTGATTAAGTGGTTTCGACGAACCAAGAATCCTCACGCTTTCAGGCTAAGGAGTGTCAAGATGTTCTGGGATGGTTAGCTACTGGAATGTCGGTGGCTGAGATTATTGACGATTTCCCAGAACTAACAGAAACAGATATTAGAGCCTGTTTAGAATTTGCTGCTGATCGGGATCATCGTTTAGTTGCTTTGGTGAGTAATACTTGAAACTACTCTTTGATCAAAACCTAATTAGAACTGCATTAATTAATGATATGGGTCGCCCGGGATTCGAACCCGGAACTAATCGGTTAAAAGCCGAGTACTCTACCGTTGAGTTAGCGACCCGCGTGTTTTTTCTTTTCTCACGCACAGTTTCTAATAGTAGCACAACATTTTTGGGTTGACAAGGGGGGATTTAAAAAAAAGTTGCGCTGAGGTGAACAAGCATCTCACAACTAGCTCCTGGCTTGAGATAGGTCAATAATTTTCCCGTATTCAGGGCGTTGCGGGGGGCTGTCCAAGGTTCCAAACAATAGTAATCCTTGCCCTTGAGTGTCCAATACACCACACTGGAATAAGCCGAACTATAGCTCAGGATAATTTTCGACTTCCGAGCTTGATCAAGGGTTGTTGTCGCTAACCCCGTTAAGGGACTAAACAACACATCAATTTCCTCCTCTGCCGCATCAAACCGCCCTGTAAACACCTGAGTTTGTTGAGTGCGTTGATCCCGATACTGCATCGCCGGAATTTCAAAGGCTAATTTTTCCTTATCCAACGCTAAAAAATAGGGATGTAACCCCGTTGAAAAGGGCATAGTTTGCGGGGGTAGATTGTCCATCATGCCACAGAGGTTAGTATAGCGTTGAAAAATCTGTAAAGCATTACCTTTGAGGGTGTAGGTAAACTCCACTTCAAAATCAAAGGGATAAACCGACCGAGTTTGAGCATTACTTTTTAATACCAACGTGATTGACGCACCGCCATCCGTTGCTTGTTGTACCACCGTCCACGGCAAATTCCGAGCAAAGCCATGTTGTTTGAGGGTATACCGTTGACCTTGATAAGTATAGGTATCATCGGGTAAATTGCCACAAATGGGGAATAAAATCGGAATTCCCCCCCGTACCGTTAAATCAGGATTAGCAAATCGTTCCGTATCTAAATACAGTAAATCCTGACCCCCGACTTGCCAACGGGTAATAATTCCTCCTCGTTCTGGGACAACTTCTAGGCTAGACTGGGTAGCCCGATCCGAGAGGACGTAGGTTTTATATTGTTGATGGGGCTTTAATGCGATCGCAAACACAGTGATAGTTAAAAATTAATAAGTGATCAATAAACTTAACCGATGGCAGCCCGAATATCACCCGATGGCTCGATAAGGTTCAGACTGCAAAGGCAGTTTAATCTCAGCATGAGATTCCTTTCCCTTCGGTAATACCGCAACGGAAGACTGGGTTGATTCCAGCAGAGTTGGTTCAGAATTCCGATGAGGAATCGTAATCTGAAACGAAATCGGAGAATTGGGACTCTTGTTACTTTGAGAGCTTGGAGCAGGAGCTTGGGGAAATGAAGGCAGAGAAATAAAAGGATCTTTAATAAAAGGTTCCTCAATATAAGGTTTGAGGTCATCTTGACTCTCCGTTTTCACCTCCAATTTAGGGGGTAAGGGGCTTTTCTCTTCAGAGACAGAAACTGACTCATCGGACAGGGGTGCTTGGATCACGGACGGTTGAGAGTCCTGATTCTGAACCGATTTAGGAGTAGGTACTGCCGTCAGTGGCGATGAATCGGGGGCTGGAGATTCCGTCACTAACGGTAAAGCCGGTTCCTGCGTTGGTGTTAAGGGAGCATCTACCAATTTAAGGTCACGGGGGGGCGCGTCCAAAACAACAACGGACTGCATCGGTTGATCAAAAATTTGCGAAAGTCGTTCCACCCGCTTGATAATATCCCCCCCTTTTTCTCCCGATATCACCTTAGCTTGATATTGAGTCACCTCTACGGGTAAAAATTCTACCTTCATTTTACGATGATCATTTAAGGCAACTTTTAACACAGCCGTTTCATAGTCTGTCCGACTATTGCCCCCAAAAATAAAATTACCCAAGGAGTAAACAATCGGCCGACCTTTATAAATTTCTGCACCCTGCAAAACATGGGGATGATGACCAATAACGACATCCGCCCCTTGATCAATGGTGAATCGAGCTAAATCAATTTGCCAGTCTCCCGGATAATCATTGAGTTCTACCCCCCAATGGTAGTTAACCACCACCCAATCCACCTGATCTCGAATGGCTTTAATATCGGCTGCTACCCGCTCATCATAACGTGGATTCGTTCCCGCCACACCCTCACCTGCTGCATGAAAATCGGCATCATAATAACCTAAATAGGCAATTCGTTGACCCTTGACTTCGATAATGGTAGGGCGACGAGCTTCTTTAAGATCTCGACCCGCTCCCACTGCATGAATACCCGCCCGGTCTAAGGTTTCAAGGGTTTCCACTAGCCCGGATTCCTCATAGTCCATGGTGTGATTATTGGCTAGATTAACAATATCAATGCCACCTTCTGTTAATACCTTAACCGCTTCTGGATCAGCTTTAAAATTAAACTGTTTATTCGGACGGCGCAGGGTAGAACGGGTGAGGGGATTTTCTAAATTCACCATCGCTAAATCTGCATCCCGATATTCAGGAAGTTGGGCAAAGGGTAAGGAATAATTTGTGCCAATAATCGTTTCAAAATGATCACTCAGGGTAACATCCCCCCCAAACACTAAAGTAACCGTTGGGTCTTGGGGATTTTGTACCTGTTGGTGTTGAACCACAGGAACCAGTTCTAAAGCAGCTTGGACACTATCAGAACGTTTAGAAGGCGGTGCCACCATCACCACATTTTCTTGAGCCGGATTATTCATGGGTAGCCTTTCGGCGGTGACTTCGTAGTAACTCACCCAACAGCCTAATATGAAGGAAGAAACGGCTGAACCCACCAGGAACATTAACCGTAGGGTTTTAAATTTAATGCCATCAAGGTTCAACCACCGGGTTTGTTCTCGATGAACTCGATTAGCTGGGGTAACCAGTCGCACCGATTGTTTCCAGAGAATTTCCCCATCTCCTTGATAGCGAGCCGCAATTTTCACTCCTTCTAAGTTGGGAGCGTTGAGTTTCCACAGCAAGTGACAGATAAACTTGACAATGCTGTCGGCCATCGGTTCTTGTTGAAATTCAACCAAGACGGGTAAACAGCCTTTGCGATCGGGGGGGGCCACTCTTGCCGAGATCCCTTCCGGTCTAAGATAGGTATTAATTAAATAGCTGATTGCCCTTAAATCTCCAGAACGGGCTAATTCAAAAATAGAAGGTTGACCTAAATACTCTGCATAAACCATGAGAATGTTGTCCTCTCCTTTAAAAATTTAGATTGCAGTTTAGTTTAATCAATCACAATACTCTTGACCCTGTATCGTAGCGGACAATTCGTTAAATACTCATTGATTGCAGTGCAGGATTTCAACATAACGCTATAACTTTTCTCAGAAAAGTTGACCAGGTTTATTATAAGCTTTTCAGGGTTGGCGATCACCGTAGAGACGCGCCATGGCGCGTCTGTACTTCGGCATTTGCTGAAGCGTTATCTAAAGAAAAGTTGCTGAAATTCCCTCCTTGAGCCAACTCAACCTAGATTTAGGGGGTATACTGAAAATGTCCTCACTCTCAAGGCATAAGTACAGACTAAATTTTTTAGGCTAAATTTAACCTTGGGGTTAAAATAGAGGACAATTGTTTAGTCAAAATGGATGATCTAGGAATCGAGTACAATTCAAGGCGCTTCGGCATCTTGCTCAACTGTCAATACTCGATTAACTAGGGACATTCACACGAGCCAGCGAACTTCTCAGGAAAAGTAAAAAATGCTACATCGCAAGATTTATCAGCTTTGTTGTGACAGTCGGGAAGTCTCGATCTTCTTACGGGATCAACAACGTTGGATTGAGAAAGCTCGAATTACAGATATTGAAGGAGATCTAGTCACGCTGCGCTATGAAACCGATGAAGAGGATGAATTATGTTCTTGGGAAGAAATGATCCGCATCGAAAGCATCGGAGCCATTAGCCAAAAGTTGGCCTCCGTTCCCAAGTGTGATTTTGATCTTCCTATTTCTGATGATTGCCCGGAAGCAGAACAAATTCACAAGCCTACCTCTGAGTCTAGCCCAGAATAAGAGACTTGTTCACGCTTTATTCTACGAGACGCTCAATACATTCAAACATTGGGCAATATCCATCTGGAGTAACTTTAAAGCCGAAGAGAGCGGAAGCTTGATTCCAACATCGTTGTCCTCGATAGTATTGGCAATTGCCACAACAATCGAGATCGACAGGAATGGGCCGATCACTTCCTTGGCTGAGAAACTCCCGTTGAGAAATGCCACGCAGCACTAATTCCTCACCTTGCCATCGAGCTTCTACTAACCCGGTATCCGCAAAGGCTGGCCACCGGGGATCAGTGGTTAACGCTGGGGGTAAGGTAATGTGAATTTGAGTTTCAAATTCCGTAATTTCCCCTTCATATTGGGTTTCCGTTAAGGGGGGTTGTAAGAACGTTTCCCCGATGGGCAACTCCACCAGGGTTCCGGCATCTGGGGTATGGAGTTGATAGCGGTTGCGAAGTTCTTCTAAATTGGTCAGATCGGCTAAATAGGTGGGAGAACCATGCACAAAAATAATGTGTTGGGGCCGGAGGTTATGGATGAGTTGGGTTGTACCGGGGCCATCACAATGTTCTGAGATAAAATAGGTTTCAACCTGGGGTGCAGACTGTCCTGAGCGCGTCTCTACAAATTCAGGAATGGGGAGAATTTCTAAGGGTCTACCGGGTTTCTGGGGCAAAAATAACATCCAAGGTAAGGTGGAGTTCGCCCAATAGGAATTCCAATCGGCATACTCATCGGTGAGAATAATACAGGGAGACTCGCTGAGTTGAGATCGGTATTGGGGGGTCAGTCGTCGCACCCTCGGACGAATACGTTCATCCCAAAATAAAGGTTGATGTTGAGCAAAATTCTGGACACTGGCGGGAAACTGGGAGAGCAGTTGTAAATAAACATCGCATCCGGTCGCAACGGTTCCATCAACCCAAATATCGAGATCCCGACCTGTAAAATAATGGTGACTGCGAAGCAACATCAGCAGTTCTTGGCCTAAGCCTAAACTGGGCGTTGGTAAGAGCAGGCAATATTGAGCTTCTATCGCCCGATATAACCGTTCTGCAAGTTGGTTTTCCAGTTGACGGCGATGGGGATGACGTGCGGTGCCATAACTGCCTTCTAAGATTAAAACATCGGGTTTGAGTCCGCGCAACTCCCCCAAAGGTAAGCCTTCCACCAGGCGAGAATTTGAAAGAAAAAAATCTCCGGTGTAAATCAGTTTATAACTGCGTTCGGTTGTTACATAATTAATTAGAATTACCGAAGCTCCGGGTAAGTGACCTGCGGGAAATAAGGTGACACTAAGTCCCGGCTTGAGTTCCCGGGCAGAATGCCAAGGTAAGGACTGACAGAGGGGATGATTAACATCTGGTTCCCAGTCAGGCCAGTTAAGGGGTAACAGTTGGGTTGTTACTTCACTTCCATAAATCGGAATTTGAGGAAATGCCTGATGGAAAGCGAGTAAACCTTGAGCATGATCCGCATGAGCATGGGAACAGAGAACGAAGTCAGCCGGAGGTTGATCTGAGGAAGTTAATAGGGGTGAAATGTCCTGAATCCCACAATCGAGTAAAATGCGATGAGATCCCATCCGCACCAGCAGACACAAACCCTCCTCTGCATGGCCAACGCTATAGGGCAAACATTCCAGGTCAATCACAGGAGTTCATCAACAGGATAATTAGTATAGATTTTAGAATTATGGGGGAGTTTTCCTAAAAAATGTTAAAAACTGTTGCATAAATGAGTTAAGAGGAGTGATATTCACGATGTCGATTGCACAATTCCAAGAATTTTTTGATCATTGCGTGGGTGAATGGACAACGGAACGGACTTACCATTACTTGAGTCATCAGGAGGTTGAGCGATCGCATACTGAATTTATCATTCATCCTCTGGACAATGACGCTAAAGCCAAAGTCTTAGAAGATAATCAACGTTTATCAACAAACTTAGAATTAGAAACTCTCCCTGGATATCGACTGGCGTTCCAAACGGTTTCGGAAAAAGGGGATGAAGTTTCCCAAGCCTTGAATATTCTGTTTGTACCCCAAAAATTAGATTTCCCGATAATTGAAGGGGATTATTTACGGGATAAAGCTTATGAAGAAGCGAAACCGATGGTGGCGCACTTTCGCTATGATACCCAAACCCGTGAATTATTGATGAAAACAACCTACACACGGGTTGTGTCCGTTGATTCTATTACTTTAATTAATCCAGAGTTAAGAATTCGTCGGATTATTAATTATCAACGTCCCCTGAATCATGAACCGTTAAATAGGGTTTTATTAGTAGGGTTTGGAGTTGAGCAAAAACAATCATAAACAATCATCTTTTGAGAAGATTGTACCGCTTAACAATCAAAGTTTTTTATTGAGAAAAAGCAAGTTAGGAAGCCTTGCTAGATGGGACAGAGGGAGTGATCCACCCCATCTAGGATCAAAGGCTGGGTAACAGGAGAGCAGAGGAGAATCTAACCTCTTGCTATTGTGATCATAAGGGTAATTCTGAGTGAGTTGAGAAATGCAATAATTTCTTAAGTTTGTCCCCTTAACCTTCCTGATGGCTTGCAAAGGGGGCTACAATTCTATTACAATCAAACATCAAAACCCGGCAAGAATAATTGACAGTCCTTGCTGTTCTATCACACATTGGCACTAAGGATAGGGGTGCAAGGTCAGGAGGATGAACTGTCACACGGCATCTTTACTGATTTTAACGATTGTGGAAAACTGAATTCCAACTTTGTACAGGATCTCAATCAAGTTCTTATTTCTTGCGGGTGAACAGATCCTCTCATTCATAGGTGTTATCGAGTGAGTCGAATTCTTATTGCTGAAGATGAACCCCGCATAGCTGCCTTTCTGGAAAAGGGACTGCGAGCGAATGGGTTCACAACCTCCCTAGCGTGTGATGGACGAGAAGCGGTAGAAAAAGCCCTCGCCCATGAGTTTGATTTGTTGATCCTTGATTTAGGGCTTCCTGATCAAGATGGTTTTCAAGTTTTGGAACAATTGCGCGGACAAGGGGAACAAATTCCCATTATTATATTGACTGCTCGTGATGATGTTACCGATAAAGTAGCAGGGTTAGAAGGGGGTGCGGATGACTATGTGACGAAGCCCTTCCGGTTTGCAGAACTTTTAGCCCGTGTTCGTGCCCGTTTACGACATCATCCTACATCCGGGAATAAAGAAGATAAAGCCTTAAAGGTGGGTCAAGTGACACTTGATTTATATGCCCGTCAAGTTTGTTTAGGAGAAACACCCATTACTCTTTCTGCCAAGGAATTTCAACTGTTAGAAACTTTCTTGCGCCATCCGGGGCAAGTTTTAAGTCGAGAACAACTCTTGGATCAAGTTTGGGGATATGACTATGATCCCGGCTCGAATATTGTTGATGTTTATGTTGGTTATCTCCGCAAGAAGTTGGGGGGTGATCGGATTGAAACGGTACGCGGAATGGGATACCGTCTGGTTTGTTAAAAAGGTTGGGAACTTTTGAGTCGTGTTAAACGTCAACAGACGCAACTCTTCGAGAACGTGCGATTGAGATAAATTCATTAACAACAGTCAAGAATCTTAAACCCATTTCTAGTTAAATCCGCAGAAATATTCGATCACCTAAAGTTGGGGCTTGAGACTGCAAATAAAGTCCAACTGATCAGTTTTTGGCAAAAGCCTGAGAATTAGCGATCTCTTCTGTGTAAATCATTAGGTTGCATCTATAGATTAAGTTATTAACAATGATTGGGGAAACTGTTAAGTATTGCCCCAACTTAGGGAAAGATTAAGTTAGGTGGGTGAGGATTAATAACAAGAGTGTGAATAACAATCAAAATTGAGTAATGAGGCGGATTCTAATCTGTTAATATTTTCCTGAAAATATTGGATTAGATATCCTGTATTTTTAATAATTTCTAACCGCCTTAAATTTTATTGAATTCATTTTTATAGAGAGATTATGAGTTGATCTCGAGCAAAATAATCTTTTATTAAACCCTACAAAAGGTTAAGAATTTATTTGTGCATTTTTTCCAAAAAGTTCACCTAAAATCAAAAAATAGGTGGGCTTTTTTAAGTTTTATTTCAAAAAAGCAAAATCTTTAAATTTGGATATTAAGATATTTCTCATATAGATTTAATACCTATCTTAAATCTATTTTCTAGGATTAAGATAAGCAGCGAGAAACCCTCAGAATTGGATGGTCTTTTAAATCTTAATCGCCCTTCTATTCTGAAGTTTCAAGATGAGTCTGCTAAAACACCACTTTTCTGTCTTAGATCTGACAAAGTTGAGAAAACTATGGATGACCTACAAAAATTTATCAAAGAATTTGATAAGCTCGGAGATAAAATCGGCAAGTTAGCCGATAAACCAGAGAAGTTTTTTAAAAAGCTAGATAAGATATTTGATAAGAATGCTTATCTGAAACTAAACCCTGATGTCAAACAAGCCGTTGAAGCAGGCTTACTGACAGCAGAAGAACACTTTTTACTCTATGGAATTTATGAAAATCGGGAATGCAGTTATATCTTCAATGTTCGTCAATACTTACAACTGAACGTAAATATAAAGATTGCTGTTGAGCAAGAAGGGTTGAGTGCTGTTGAACACTTTGTCGATCTTGGACAAAGCCAAAACCTCCCCTGGAATCCTCTATTTAATATTAATGACTACCTCACACTGAATCCTGATGTTGAGCAAGCTGTTCAAGAGGGCTTAACGAATGCGACTGAACATTTCTTGGATGCTGGAATTGAAGAACAACGTCATTTTAATTTTGTCTTCAATCCCCAAGATTATTTAGCACTCAATCCTGATGTTGAGGTACAAGTTCAACAGGGTTTAATTAACCCCATTAAACACTTTTTTGATTTTGGTCAATTTGAAAAGCGAGAATGTAATAAATCTTTTTTCAATGTCAAGCATTATCTAGCAGCAAATCCAGATGTTCAGCAAGCGGTAGAGGAAGGTCGAATTAGTGCGATCGCTCATTTTATGGAATTTGGTCTACTGGAAAACCGTCCGTTTAATCCGAACATTTCTGTCACCCAAATTTTACAACAATTCAATGTTACTAGCCTTTCAGCTATTAGTATTGAGCAAATCAAGCAATTTATCGAGGTATCGTTATCAACACCAACACCTATTCCTACTCCCACACCGACACCGACACCGACCCCAACGCCAACACCTGAAAATACAACCTCTGATACTCCTGAAATTGTTTTCAATGAAAGCGAGGGGTCTACAGATGACGACACAACAACGGAGACACCCACAACTCCCAATCAGCAGCGACCTCCCATCGATCTCAATATTCCTGAGCGACCTACACTATCACCAACTCCCACACCAGCACCCACTGTTGCGCCTACACCGCAACCAACACCAGAACCCACTCCAGTTCCCACACCGGAACCGACAGTTGCACCGACACCGGAACCCACTCCAGTTCCCAGTCAAGAGTTTTTCAATCTCGACTATATTAAAACCACCTACGCTTCTGTACTCAAAATTGGTTTAAATGTTGAGGATCTTAGCACCGTTTCAGAACAGGACATTATCGACTTTCTCAATGAAAATGGGTTAGAACTGGAAATTAATCCGTCATTGTATGTAGATATCAAGATCTACACCCAAACTTACAGTCAACAACTGATTAGTTTCTATCAAGTTACCTCTGTTTCTGAACTTACCTTTGTACAAATCCTTAACTATATTAGTGGGGAAGGTTTAGACCAAGGGAATAGTCCTTCTTTGTTTATTGATTTTGATTTTGTCAAGAAGAATTACGCTAAAAAATTAGAAAAATTCTTTGAGAAAACCCTTGACAAAATCACCAAGAAGGAGATTTTAGAATACATCGACAAAGAAGGAATTAAGAACGGAGATAAACTCTCTGGTTGCTTAGACTTTGACTATATTCGGTTAACTTATAGTGCTGAATTAACCGCTAAATTTGGCATTAGTATCGAACTGATCACGAATCAGCAAATCTTCGAGTTTATCAACAGTGAAGAAGGCTCTAACGTAATTACAAATCCTGCACCTACCGTTGATATTAACTTTGTCAAGGTCGTTTATGCACAACAGATTGCCGCTTACTTCAATATTTCCATTGAGCAAGTCATTACTCTGTCCAATATTCAGATCCTCCTGTTTATTAATAACGTTCCCCCGGAACAAAGCATTGATACCTCTTGGACAGTTTCTTTAAATTATCTCGAAGCCGTTTATGGTACAGAATTAGTCGCTCAGTTAGGCGAAAATCCATCCATTGAGCAAATTCTTCAATTGATTGAAGAACAAGGGATTAAAAATGGACATACGGTTTCTCCGTTCATGAGTTTAGACTATGTGAAACAGTTGCATCTCGATAAAATTATTGAGAAATACAACATCACAGATGTAACCAAGATTGAAGATGAAGATGTCCTCGAAAGCATCAATGTAGATTACTCAATTGATGTTGAATACTGTCGCGTTAAATATGTAACTCAACTGGCGGCTTACTTCAAAGTCTCTGAGGCAGAAGTTGTTAACCTGACAGAGGAACAAATCAAGGTTTATATTCTTGGAATTGGGTTAGAACTGGGATTAGCTGGAAATGCGATTGACTTTAAGAAAGTCGAGAAATTACTGGAAAAAGAACTTAAAGATTTCTTTAAAGTCAAAGACGTTAAAGAGTTAACCGATGGACAAATTAAGGCGTTTCTATCGGGTGAAGGTAAAAAACTCGGACTGATTAAACAAATTAGTGAAGCCGTTGATGTCGAATACTATAAAGGAATTTATGGTGAAGCTCTAACGGCTCAATTTGGAGAAGATGTCACAGCAGAAGAGGTTGTTGAGTTCTTGTTTGGTGATGCGGCTCCCGTAATTGACATGAACTTCTGCTTAGAGCAATATGCAGATGAACTCACACAATATGCGGAAGTTTTAGGCAAAACGTTACAAGATTTAACGCCAGAGGATCTGAAACAATACTTCCTCAGTAATGAAGGGTTTGATGTTAATAAGAACCTCACTGCTTTTGATTTAGAAGCGTTCAGTACCCAATATTCATCACAGTTGATTACATTTTATAATGTGACTTCTGTTGCAGAACTAAATCAAACCCAAGTTTATCAGTTCATTACCCACGAAGCCTACAAATTTAATCTCGATATTTCTGAATTGATCTCAGAAGAGGGTCTGGCATTCTACAAGGAAGAATTCGCTGAAAAAATCGCTATTAAATATGGTGTTGAAGTCAGCGTTATTCAAGAACTAAATGCCAATGTACTACTCGATGTTGTCTTTGGCGGATGGTCTAATGATCTTGATGCTGACTACTTCCGGTTTAAATTTGAAGGAGATGTTCAGGCTGTATTTGGTGTAGCAACTATTGCTGAAGTTACGGATTTACAAATTCTCGAATACTTGCATCAACAGGAAACCGTTGATATTAAAACAATCAACTGGTTTGATACCGATGAATATGTCAAAAAATACGGTAAGGATCTCGAAGAAGCCCTAAAAGATTGCTACCCTGTTAAAGACATTAGTGAACTATCAAGTCAGCAAATTATTCAGTTTGCCTTTAGTGTTGATGCCAAAGCATTTAGTGTAGAAGGATTGATTGATTTAGAGTACGTTAGTAACTCCTTTGGAGCAGCTATTGTTGGAGGTGATCAAGTTACTGAAAAATGGGTGAGTCAATATATCAGCCTTGATGCTGGATATGTTGAGTTTCAACTCAGTAGTTTGATTGAAGCGGAAACCGTTACCTTAGAACAAATTAATACAGTTCTAGGAACTGAGGTTGCAAGTGTTGATTTGTTGAGTAAAAAACAACTAATCGACTTAATTAATAATAGTGAATTCCAGACTGCTTTAGGCGAAGGTGTTGAAGTCAAACTGTTCCAAGATACTCCGAATTTGGATTATATCAAGGAAACCTTTGCTCCCGCTTTAGCAGAAGTTTTAGGGGTGAATATTGCCTCAATTACGGGTGAAGAAACTAACGTTGTTACTAACGATGAAGTTCTAGCTTATTTCGTTGAAAATAAAGCCGCAGATATTGCTGCATTTGCGGGAGTTACTGAAGCGGAAGTTACAACAGAGTTAGCACAACAATGGTTACTTGAAGCTAATGTCATCTCATTAAATGATGATGGGACTCCCGATGACGGAACTACCACTGAAATTGACTTAGTTTATGGTCGTTATCAACTCGAACAGTTAGTTACGGACGAAACACTCACCCTCGATACTGTTAATGAATTCTTACCTACATCCATTGAGTCTTTAGACAATATTACGGATGAAGATCTCACGAATTTATTACTCAATGAAGAATTTCAAACCGCGTTAGGTGAGAATAGTATTGAGTTAGTTCAATCTAGCGGTTTAGATTTAGATTTTCTGGTTTCAGAATATCAAGATGAACTGTCAGCATACTACAGTTTACCTGTCAATACTGAATTTACCGAACAACAAATTAAGGATTATTTCAGTACCGAATATGCTGAAGAAATTGCAACCGAAGGTGTGACGGTTGAAGAATATATTCAGCAGTTTACGGTGACAGAAGTTCCCGCAACCGACCCAGAAACTGACTCGGCGGAAGACTTTGATCCAGAATATGTGAAATTCCAACTTCAAGATTTGTTGAATGATGATGTAATTACTCTGGACGATGTTAATGGTGTTCTGACTACTGATGTTCAGGCGTTAGATGCGTTAACGGATGATCAAGTTAAAGAGTTAATTCTCAACGAAGCCTTTAACACAGAACTGGGTGACGATAATGCTCTGAAACTGACACAAACAGAAACCGTTGATTTTAACTATATTCGTAGCGTTTACGCTGAAGAATTAGCCGAGGCTTATACTGTTTCTGTTGATGATGTTTTAGCCGGAGATGTTGTTGAACTCACGGACGAACAAATCCTCACCGCCTTTACAGAAAGTCTGTCAACTGTTGACGTGGGATACGTCAGTTATCAACTCGAACAATTGATTACTGATGCAACATTAAGTTTAGATCAAGTCAAACAATTCTTAGGAACTGAAGACGTAACTTTTGCAACGGTTGAAGACTTGACAAATTCTCAACTCATTGAGTTGGTTTACAGTTCAGAATTCAAGGCGTTGTTAAAAGCAGAAAATCAGAAGCTGGAACTGTCCCCTGTTGATTATGAACAGTATATTAAGGACAATTCCGAAGCCTTAGAAGCCGCCTATCCAGATGTTACTAATATCGAAGATTTAACTCTGGAACAAGTCAAACAGTTTATGTATGGCGAAGGTGTTAAACAGGGAATTGAGATTGACAAATATCTTGCCCTTGATTATCTCGAAAGTACCTACATCAGCGCCATTAATAGTGTTGAAATTAATGACCAGGTGGTGTTAGATTGGCTGAAAGATGACTACAATGAACTGGATGTCAACTATCTGCGTTATCAATTTGAACAGTTAAGCGTTGAACAACAAACACAGTTATTAACTGAACTGCAAATTGAGAAAGACGTGAATTCTCTCACGAATCAAGACATCATTTCTATTAGCTTTAGCAGCACTTACAAACAAGTGTTGAATATTGAAAGCATTCAACTGAAAGCTATTGATGTTGATGCTTATCGGGAAGAATACGCTGAACAGCTTGTTGATTATTACTTCCCAGATGATGATTCTGATGATGATTCTGATGATGATTCCGAAGATGATTCTGATGACGGGACTACCGATGACGGGACTACCGATGACGGAACTACCGATGATGACGGGACTACCGATGACGGGACTACCGATGACGGGACTACCGATGACGGAACTACCGATGATGACGGGACTACCGATGACGGGACTACCGATGATGGTACTACCGACGACGATGGTACTACCGATGACGATGGTACTACCGATGACGGGACTACCGATGACGGGACTACCGACGACGGGACTACCGACGACGATGGTACTACCGATGACGATGGTACTACCGATGACGGGACTACCGATGACGGGACTACCGACGACGATGGTACTACCGATGATGACGGGACTACCGATGACGGAACTACCGATGACGGAACCGGTACACCAACGGATGACCCGGAAGATGATGATGGTGGAAATGGCAACTTAGTTGACCAAATTAGTGACAAAGACATCATTAAGTTTGCTTTCAGTGAAGGAATCAAACAAGGAATTGATCCTCTGGAATTCATTGATAAAGAATACCTGAAAGCGACTTTTTCCGCCGAACTAGCAACCTATTATAACGTTGAGGTATCGGCTGTTGCTCAACTCGATGATTCCTTGGTAGCTGACTATGTTTTCGGTGGGATTTTGGGTGCAGAAATTGACTACAAATTCTATAGCCAAACCTACAAAGCCGAGTTAGAAACCACCTTCAGCAAATCTATTGAACAAGTGACAGAAACTGAAATCCTGCAACACGCTTTAGACGTGACAATTCCTCAAGGAAAAGCGATTGCGGCTGTTGATGTTGATGGATTTGTGAAAGAATACAAGGAAGAACTGTCTGATATTTTTGGACTCGAACCCAAAGATCTCAAAAAACTGGATAAAGGTTTCCTCAAAGACTTTGTTCTTGAACAAGCCAAAGATTACGATTTGGATGGCAAAAAATACACCAATCTTGACTACTATCGCAATCAAGATGGAGAAGAATTGTTAGACAACTACCGCGAGGAAAATGTCTACAATATTGATCCCCAGAAAGTCTTTGATTACACCGTTGAAAATCCTCAAGAAGTTCCCAGTACGGCTCCAACAATTGACTTAGTTTGGTATCAAGAACAATATGCTGATGATATTGCAGCAAATCAAGCTAAAATCGATACCAATAAAGACAACCAAATTAGCAACGATGAGTTGTCGGTCTATGCAACCGGAGAAGGTTTAATTAAAGGAAATAAACCCTCTGAATTGTTAGAAGACTTCGATCAATATGTTGCTGATCCTGAAGTACAAGAAGACCTCTTAAACTACTACAATATCGAGTCGGTTGATGCACTGACAAATCCTCAAATTATGACCTATATGGTGGGTAAAGGTTTGTCAGATGGTCACGAACCCTTCAGTGATGAATTCTTAACGAATAATCCTGAACTGGAGTTTGAAGCCTTCAAACAAGCTAATGCTCAAGCCTTAGTTCAATACACAGGAGTTGCGCTCGAACAAGTGACTTACTTGAATGTCTTCTCCTATCAGGCTAGTGTGGGTTTGTTTAACTCAACAACCAGTAACGATGGTTTAGCCTAATCTAATTTTAAATTACACCTCCTAACCTCCCCTGGCTCCCCCAGGGGGGCTTTTTTATTGCATTAAGTTTTGAAAAGATAACTCTAATTTATGATTAGAATATAATTATCTGATTCAATATTTGTCTTTAGTTTATCTACCTACGCTTACCCATGATTAGGAAAATCTATATTCGGCTTCCGGTAAGCCAAAAAATTATTATTCCGTTTTTGACTGTATTTGTGATGGTTTTAATTACAGGAATCATGATTATTGGTTTTTGGTTTACACAAAATTTAGAAACCAATATTAAAGAGGATATGAAAGCTGCTGTACCTTGGATTAAACGAGAATTTGGAGAACAAATTGAATTATTATTACTCGAAAATCGCAAACTTTCTAATTTAGAAGTATTACAATTAGGTGTGCAGAACTGGAATGATAAAACACTAATTCAGCAAATTATTCTTCTTAAAGAAGAATTAGATTTAGATTGGCTACAGATTGTTAATGAAAAAAGTCAAATTATAGTGGATTGGAGAGAAGAAGAATTCAAGAATATAAAAGTTAATCAAGAAAACCTAATCAAAAAAAGTTTAAGGGGATTATCCTTTACAGATTTATTGAATAGTCAAGATGAATCGAAGAGTTTAATTGTAGCAGTTTCTCCCATTCAATTCCAGAATCATGTACTGGGAGTTATTACCTTGGGTCAGTTAGTAACACCGGAATTACTAGAACAATTTAAAGAAGGAATTAAAGCCCATCTTGTTGCTTTTAATAATAAATCTCAAATTATTGCTTCTACGTTACCTGAAGTCACTCAAATTGCTTGGAATCCCCCTAAAGTAAATCAACCCTCAGAAAATATTAGGATTCAAAACCAAAGCTATTTAGCAGAAACGATTGTTTTAGGAGAAGTCAATCAAAATCCTTTAAAAATTACTTTATTATATCCTAAAACTTCATTAGAAGAAGGGAAAAAGCTGCTCTGGACAGAATTAATAGAATTATTAATTACTGGCGTTGTAATTGTGACAATAACAGGAATTTTAATTGCTCGCGCTATTACATATCCCTTACAAAGTTTTATCCATGTTACTGAACAATTATCGGCTCGAAACTTAACGGAAAGAGTTCCGATCAACAGTCATGATGAAATAGGAAAACTGGGAATGGCTTTTAATACAATGGCGCAACAGTTAGCAGAATATGAATCTTTGCGTCAAGAACAATTAGATCAGCTTTCACAAACGCTCTCGGAATTAAAGCAAACTCAATCTCATTTAATTCAAGCTGAGAAAATGTCTAGTTTAGGTCAGTTAGTCGCTGGAGTTGCTCATGAAATTAATAATCCGGTTAGTTTTATCTATGGAAATATAGAATATATTAAACAATATACTCAAGATTTATTACGATTAATCGAAATTTATCAAGCCTATTATCCAAATCCACCCCAGGAAATTATCACAATTTTTGAAGAAATTGATTTAGAATTTATTTATAAAGATTTACCCAAGTTAGTTAATTCTATCCAAACGGGTGCTGATCGCATTCGTAAAATTGTTTTATCTTTACGCAATTTCTCTCGTTTAGATGAAGCAGAAATAAAATCTGTTAATATTCATGAAGGCATCGAAAATAGTCTAATTATCTTAAATCATCGTTTAAATTCACAAATAGAAATTATTAAAAATTATAGCCATTTACCGGAAATAGAATGTTATGCTTCATCTTTAAATCAAGTGTTTATGGCAATTTTAACTAACGCTATTGATGCGATTGAAGAAGCTAAAACTCAAAAAAACATGAACCCTACAATTTTAATTTGTACAGAAATGCAAGATAACGATCATATTAGAATTAGAATTAAAGATAATGGGAAAGGGATTCCTTTAATGATTAAAGATCGAATTTTTGATCCCTTTTTTACCACAAAAGATATTGGGAAAGGAACGGGGTTAAGTTTAGCGATCGCCTATCAAATTATTCAACATCATCAAGGAGAAATTCAGGTTAATTCCTCAGAAAATGAAGGTACAGAATTTATTATTACTTTACCTATAAAATATCATCCCTCCCATGCTATATCTCCTCTGGACTTACCCAAATTAACTTCTTAAAGCATTAGTAATGCTTCTTAAATTCTACAGGGAATTCTTTCTTGAGCATTCTTGCTGTAGAGCTTTTTAAACTCCCCACAACCGCAGCAATTGAGTTTTTAGGATGGAAGTCTAACAAGATATGGATATGGTCAGACTCCCCATTAAACTCAATCAACTGACAATCCATTTTATTTGATACTTGCTCAACCATTTCTTTTAAACGGTTGAGCATTTCTGCGTTTAAAACCTTTTTGCGGTAATGAGTAACAAAGACAAAGTGTAGTCGCACACTAAAAACACTATAAGAACCCTTTCGGATAGACATCTTGACAAGGTATAACTCCGTGATTATAATAAGTAACCATAAATATAACAGAAGGTCGATATGTTATGGCTACCAAACGAGTAACTTTCCGACTCTATCCAACTCAATCACAAGCCAATAAGATGCACTATTGGAGAAAGCTACATTGTGCTTTATACAACGCTTGCGTGGAACATCGGAAAACATCTTATAAGCGATTCAATAAGTCAATCAACTATTTTGACCAACAGAATTGTTTGCCGGAATTCAAAGAATTCTGGACAGATTATAAGGAACTTGGTAGCCACGCATTACAAGATACTGTTAAACGAGTTGATTTAGCCTTTCAACGCTTCTTTAAACTTAAATCTGGATATCCCAAATTCAAGA